>DASRVI010000302.1:0-2751 GCA_035655135.1 Acidobacteriota bacterium
TTACGCAGCCGCCGAGAAAAACGAAGAAGAATGGCGTTAAAAATCTGAACGGAGCACAAGCCATATCTGAATTTCAGATCGGCTCGCCTGAAAAGTAAAAAATGGCGATTAAGATTAAAATAAAAACAGAAAAAATGTTCAAAACATTGTTCTTGAAAAAAGCTTGTAAATCGCTGAGAATAAATGAATAATAAAAACATCGCCATTTTTTTATGAATAGTTCAGGTTAAATTCGTTTTTGATATAAAAAAGCAACACTTTTAATGTTTACTTGGTTATTAATCTATGGTATAGATTAATTTGACTCCTCATCATCCTAAATTAAATATAAAATGATTATTAAATGATGGCTGACAAATACTACAAAATCCTGGTGGTGGCTCTTGTTTTTCTTGACCTGTTCTTTCTGTCCGCCACTCTGGCTTATAGAATTACCGTAGCCGGGGAAATGGCGAATGTTCCAGAGCTTACAGGCATGACTCTTGAGGAAGCCAAAAAGATTCTTCAAGAAAAAAAGCTTTCTGTTGTTAAAAGCGGTGTGGAACTGAACAAACAATATGAAAGAGGAAAAATAATTTCTCAAGATCCTCCTCCCAAATCAAGAGTCAAACTGAATAAAATAGTAAAAGTTACTCTCAGCGCTGGGCTGGAAAAGGTGATCGTTCCCAAACTTACTGGAAAAGATCTTCAATCTTTAGATGAAATATTCCAGCAGGTAGGATTAGTCAAAGGAAATATATCTCACGTCCATACTTCGGCTTTTCCTGCAGGCAGGGTGATCAGTCAATATCCTCCTGTAGAAACCGAAGTCCCTGTCAATTCTCGTGTCAATCTTTTGGTTAGTCAAGGTTCTTCAGAACAAAGATATTTAATGCCGGACTTATTAGGAAAACAAGCTTCCAAAGTTATCCAGAAATTAAAAGACCTGGGTTTCAGGATAGGAGATATAAGGCGTTCCTATTATCCTGGACTTCGAAGCGGCATCATAATCAATCAAAACCCCAGTCAGGGCACCTTGATTAAAAAAAGAAATATCATATCATTGGAGGTTAGTAAATAATGGTTCAAATCGCCCCTTCAATTCTTTCTACAGATTATACCCAATTAGCCAAGGCTGTTCAGACAGCTGATAAGGGAGGAGCTGACTTAATCCATATCGATGTTATGGACGGACATTTTGTGCCCAATTTAACATTCGGGCCCAAGCTGGTCGCTGATCTAAAGAAGATAACTGATTTGCCATTGGATACCCATCTTATGGTGGACAATCCCAGGGAACTCATACCTAAATTTCATGAAGCCGGTGCTGATTGGATATCCATCCAAATCGAAGCCACTGTTCATGCTCATAAAGACATAACCACCATCAAACAGCTTGGAAAAAAAGCAGGGGTGGTATTGAATCCTGCAACTCCCATCCATATGCTGAACGAGATAATCACAGAAGTGGACTATATCCTTATTATGTCGGTCAATCCAGGATGGGGAGGTCAGGCATTTATCGATTCTAGCCTTGAAAAAATATCTCAACTAAAAAATTGGATTAAAGGGAAAAAACTCAACATACCCATAGAAGTGGATGGCGGTGTCAAGCTTGATAATATGGAAAAACTCATAGAAAGCGGTGCAGATATTTTAGTCATGGGCTCTGTTATTTATAATAGTGAAAACCCTGTAGAGGCACTTCGCCAAATAAAAAAGAAGGTGAAAAAATATAACCAAAAATGAAGTGCTTAGTCACAGGAGCGGCCGGATTTATTGGATCACACTTATGTGAAAGGCTGATCGATCTTAATTTTTGTGTCACAGGCATTGATTCATTCACAGACTTTTACTCAAGAGAACTTAAAAAAAGAAATCTTGCCTCACTGCTCAAAAAAAAGCGGTTTGAGTTTATTGAACAGGACATCAACCACATCGACCTTGAGACACTCATAAAAAAAAGTGATTGCATATTTCATCTTGCTGCCCAGGCAGGGGTCAGAGCAAGTTGGGGTGATAACTTCTCAACTTATACCAAAAATAATATTGAATCCACACAAAATATTCTGGAAACCTGCAAAAAACACCAGGTAAAAAAAATAATTTATGCCTCTTCTTCTTCTGTATATGGCAATTCTCCGGATCTTCCCATGAAAGAAACAAGCCGTTTATTCCCTTACTCCCCCTATGGAGTCACCAAACTGGCTGCAGAAAATCTTTGTTCCCTTTATCATCAAAACTATGGACTACCTGTGGTTTCTTTAAGATATTTTACTGTTTATGGGCCCAGACAAAGGCCTGATATGGCATTCCATAAATTCTTAAAGGCTATTGGGGAAAACAAGCCCATTGAAATCTATGGGACAGGAAAACAAACAAGGGATTTCACTTATATTGATGATATTGTCAAAGCTAATATTTCAGCAGCCAAAAAAGGCAGGGATGGTGAAATCTATAACCTTGGTGGTGGAATCCAGCATAAATTATCTGACATATTTCCCATCCTGCAACAAATCTGTGGAAAGAAAGTGAAAATAAAGAAAGTTGACAACCAAAAAGGAGATGTCAAGCACACCTATGCTGATATCTCCAAAGCAAAAAAAGATCTCCTTTACAATCCCAAGATAAAACTTCAACAAGGACTGAACCAAGAGTGGTCTTGGATCAAAGACACATACTCTTTTAAATGATATGTTATTATATTTAAAAAAGGAATAGTTATGAGAAGAAATATTTTAGTTTCAATCATTATGATCTTAGTCATCATCA
>DASRVI010000303.1:0-2581 GCA_035655135.1 Acidobacteriota bacterium
AGAGGAACCATGCCCGCTCAGCCCTCACAGGGGATTCCTCATCCCATATTCTTTCCCGCCAGAGAGATCTGGAGATAATTAGATGAGACAGAGAGTTAAAACAATATCCGTCATCTTATCCATCCTATTCATGATCAGCTCTGTTCCGGTATACCCGGAAGCGTTGAGCCCGGAAAAAGATTCCAAGGATATTAGCGATATCTTAACTGAATTCCCAGCAGAGAGTGCTGCAGACTTGGCCAGTCTTGCTTCGAATCTTATCAATTTAGGGAGAAAAAGTTTGGTTCAACTCTGCCTTTTTTTAGAAAGTCCGGAAGAAAAAGACAGGGTCAAAGTCCGATATGCTCTTCATGGTTTAGCTGTCCACTCAGCCAGGTTATCCACAGAGGATGAGCGTTTTTTGGTTTCCAAGGCTTTTATCAAAGCCCTCAGATCACTAAAAGAGAATCAGGCTCAAAAATTTATCATAAGTCAGCTCCAACTGGTTGGGAAAAGAGAAGCTGTAAAGCCCATTGCTCATTTCTTAGCCGATCCAAAACTGTGTGAACCTGCTGCCAGAGCTCTTCTTTCTTTTGAAACAGGAAAGGCAGAAAAGGCTTTTATTAAGTCGTTGGATTCTTTATCAGGAGACAGGCGAATCACAGTTATCAAAGCCTTGGGTGAGCTTCAGAGTAAAAAAGCCGTTAAAAAGATAAAGCCTTTTGTTTCAAGTGAAGATAAAGACCTTCGCTGGGTTTCCTTATACGCTCTTGCCAATATTGGAGATCCTTCATGCTTGGGTTTATTGGGAAGGATGAGGATACGGTCTTCTCCATACGAGAGGTCAAGAGCTCCCCTAATCTATCTACTATATATTCAAAGAATGGCCCAATCTGGATACAAAGAATTGAGCGCAAATATCTGCAGAGATCTTATGAAAAACTACACAGCTGAAGATGAAAGTCAGATTCAGTGCAGAGCCTTAGATTTACTGGTGAACATAAACCAAGAGAAAGCCCTCAATGATCTTTTGGAGATTATGGAGAGCCAAAACAAAGATTTACGACAAAAAGCTCTTGATCTAGCGGTGGGTATACACAAGAAAGAAATGAAAAATAGATGGGTACAGAAGATGGAGGAAGTAAGCCCTGAAGTGCAGGCTGAGATATTGACTATGCTGGGAAGAACTGAGGATGAATCTTTGTTGGAAATTTTCCGGCATAAAATGCAGAGTGAGCATCAGGTGGTAAGGATGGCAGCGGTCATGCCCTTATCCAAATGGGGAAAAGAAAGAGTTTTGGGTGACCTATTTGAGCTTTTGCACAGCAACAGAAAACAAGAAACACAGCTGGTCAAACAGGCACTGCTTGGTTTTAATGCTGAGTCAGTGATTCCGCGGATTCAAAGAGAGTTTGACAAAATGCCTTTAAACGCCCGCATCGCCCTTATCCAGGTCATTTCTAATAAAAAGGCTTTGAGCTGTGCTGATTTGGTTCTGTCTCAAATTCAAAGTCCTGATGAAGGCTTAAGACAGACCGCTTTATCCAATTTAGAGAATGTGGTGGATGAAAATAAGGTCTCCATATTAATAACTCTGTTGAAAGAAACCGAGGACCCGAGGGAGATAGGGTGGATTCAGAAAGCTTTGGGGGCTGCCTGCCAATTTATCTCTGACCCAGAAAAACGGGCTGAAAAAATATTAGAGGCTTTATCTGAGACGGAGGGCCAAAAAAAAGCGGTATTCTTGAGACCTTTGTCAGAAATCGGAGCAAGGAAAGCTTTGGATGCTGTTTTAGAAAACCTGGGAAGCGAAGATCCGAAAATAAGTTCAGAGGCCTTTTACACTTTAGTACAGTGGAAGTCCATTGAAGCAGCTAGTGAACTGCTCGCCTTAGGTAAAGAAGCTCAAGATAAAAAACAGAGATACTTGTCATTAAAGTCATACATCCAGGTGGTGGTCTCCTCTGAATTGGATGATGAAAAAAAGCTGACTATGTTGATGAAGGCCGAGACTATTCCCCAGGAAACAGATGAGAAAAAATTATTCCTTTCTGGTCTGGGGCAAATAAAAATGCTTGGTGCGATGCAACAGGCAGCTAAGTTTTTTCAAAATAAAGAACTCCAAACAAATGCGGCAAGGATCATTGTAAACATTGCCATGCCTGAACCTCTGCGAGAAGGTCTTCGCGGAGATGGAGTGGTGAGTTTGTTGGAAAAGGCTTTGAGTTTTATCGAGAATGAGCAGCAGAGAGATCAAATTTTGGAGTATATCGACCAAATTAAGTATGAATTAAAATATATATTTAACCTGATTTATTCACGAGTCGAGATTGCTGCAGATGAGAGGCACGAGGCATGAAGACGTGGTACTTCACTTCGAATGTCTCGTAACGAAGCAGATGCAGCGAGATCGGCTCGCCTTAATGGTAAAAAAATGGCGATTAGAAAAGAAAATACAAACAAGAAAAATGTTTAATTCATTGTTATTGAAAAAATCATACATTTCGCTGAAAATGAATAAATAATAAAAACATCGCCATTTTTTTATGAATAGGTTAGGTTAATTAAGAAAGGAGAATAAAATGAAGAAAGTCATTATCTT
>DASRVI010000304.1:0-4404 GCA_035655135.1 Acidobacteriota bacterium
ACTGCTTGATAATGAGGGGGAAAATGTAGTCTGCAGCTCCTGCATTAAGGAACTAAAAACCCGAAGGTCCTCCTATTGTTTGTGCTGCGGGAGATTTTTCGATACCTATGGGGATCCTCATCTCTGTTACAAATGCCTTAAAAAAAAGCCTGAATTTTCACTGCATCGGTCGTGCAGTTTATACAGAGGAAAATTAAAAGACATTATTCTTCTTTTCAAATATCATAAATTTAAGATACTTGGAGAAGAACTAGCCGCTTATATGAATAGGAGCCTGGCAGAGGAGGAAGCTCTGTGGTGGGATTTAGATGCAGTGGTGCCGGTTCCTTTACATAAAAAAAGAAAAAGAGAGAGGGGCTTCAATCAATCCTATGAGTTAGCCAAGTATATTGCCCCCCTAAGAGATATAGAGCTGTTACATAAAGTGCTGATAAAAAAAATCAATGTGCCCCCTCAAACATCTCTTCCTGCAGAGCAGAGAAAAATAAATAATAAAGGAGCTTATGAAGTTGTTGATCCACACAAAATAAGGAAGAAAGTACTTCTCCTTGTGGATGATGTTTATACCACTGGATCCACCATTAAGGAATGCAGCTCGGTTTTAATGAAGTCAGGAGCCAAAGAGGTCCGCGCAATAACTCTGGCTCAAGCTCACTAAACTTTTTTCTTTTCAGGCTTTAAAATTTTTACACTTTTCGGCTTCAGCTCTGGTTTTTTTGGCATGTGTATTCTTAGAACACCATTATCGTGTTCAGCTTTGATTTTTTCCTGATCGATATAATGAGGAAGCGAAAAAGATCTATAAAAAGAGCCATAAGAACGTTCTATCCTGTGATAATTTTCTTCTTTAGTCTCTTCTTCTAATTTTCTCTCCCCGTGAAGAGTAAGATTGTTGTCTTCGATTTTTATTTCTATGTCATCTTCATCGATTCCAGGAATTTCAGCATTGAGGACTAATTCGTTTTCAGTTTCATAAATATCTACGGATGGAGCCCAGGAACTGCTCACAATATCTCCTTCTTCGCCTTTGAACGTGTCATCAAAAAGCCTGTTCATTTTATCTCTTAGAGTTACCATATCTCTAAAAGGATCCCAACGTATTAAAGCCATTTTTTTTACCTCCTCTTTAATATTTGAGTTCATCCATAATATAATATATGAGTATACATTTGTCAAGTATTATAAAAATAATTTTTAAACTGGGCCAAAAAGATGAAGGATTACTCTGAACCTTCTATTAAGAGAGTGGTCTCTCCTTTTAAGGTCATAGAGTCTATTTTCTCAAGAATTTCATTACTTGTGCCCCTGATGAATTGTTCATACACCTTTGTCATTTCACGAGCTATCACAATTTTTCTAGGTCCAAGGACCTCATTGATAAGTGTTAGGAAATTTGGGATTTTCCTGGTGGGCAGATAAAACACCAAAGTTGAGGTTTCGTCTTTGAGTGAAGTCAGCAGTTTCTGAGTGGCTGTCTTTTTTACAGGTGGAAATCCCAAAAAAAGGAAGCGATGGGTGGGAAGTCCAGAAACAGGAAGAGCTGTTGTCACTGCAGAGGGCCCGGGGACAGGAACAATTTTTATTCTGTTTTTAAGGGCTTCTCTTATTAAAGGGAATCCAGGATCAGAAAGTCCCGGAGTTCCAGCATCAGAAACAAGAGCCACATTTTTTCCTTCTTTTAATAAACCAATGATCAGGGGGATTTTTTGTTTTTCTTTGGGATGAAAGTAACTAATAAGTCTTTTCTTGAAATGATAATGATTCAGCAGTTTGATCGTTTCTCTGGTATCTTCACATGCTATAGCATGGACACTTTTAAGAACCTTTAAGGCTCTGAATGTCAGATCTTCCAAATTACCTATAGGGGTGGCGACTACATAAAGGATTCCTTTATTATTTTGTGATGGACACATGATGAGTTGATCTCATTTACCCCAATCATAGGGAAAGAGAAAATCATGACCTATGGTGCGCTCAGCAATTTTAGGGATGGTAGGAAGTTTTCTTTTAAACTCAGAATTTTTAATCATTTCTGTTATGCGGTCTATTGTTTTTTCAGAAAAACCCATGGATTTGATTTCTTTCTTTTGTTTTCTAAGGTCCACCATTTGATACAACATTTTATCCATTTTATCATAATCAATTCCAATTTCCTTTTCGTCTGTTTGTCCTGGCCAAAATCCTGCAGAAGGAGCTTTTGTCAGTATTTCTTCAGGAACCCCTAGGTGTTTTCCCAGCTCTCTCACTTGAGTTTTATAAAGGTCACCTAAGGGATTGATTCCACTGGCCATATCTCCGTAAATAGTGCCGTAACCCAGGAGAAGTTCAGTTTTGTTGCTGGTTCCAATAACCATTGCTTTTTTTCTTGAGGAAAAGTCAAATAAAATGGACATTCTTTCACGGGCCATTTTGTTGCCTTTTATAATTTTATCTTGTGTTGGATATTTTGAGAAATAAGTATCAATCATAGGTTTAATGTTGATTTTCTCTGATTTTATTCCAAGTATTTCAACCACCTTTTCTGCATGGCTAACATCTTTTTTAAAACTTTCCCCATATGGCATGATGATGGCTGTTACGTTTTTAGCTCCTATGGCTTTTGAACTAAGGAAGGCAGACACAGAGGAATCCAAACCCCCTGAAAGCCCTAACACAGCTTTTTCAAAATGAAATTTAGTGAGCTCTTCTCTAATGAATTTGGTGAGCAGTTTCTCTACAAACGCAGGATTAATCTTCATTTTTTTTTATGACCTTGTCTAAACTTCTCCATATCACTTCTGGTTTGTTATCTCTTTTGTAAAAGAGTTTTTTACGTGCTTGATTGAGCTCTCCGAGGTCAATTTCTTTAATGAGAAAATCTTCATCCATATAAGAGGCTCTGGAAATTTGTTTTCCTTCAGGATTGTATATGAATGATCCCCCGGCAAAAGATTTGCCGTCTTCAAATCCAACTCTGTTGCAGTATATTAGAAATGTAGTGGAAAAGCGTGAAATGGTCTCTCCCATCAATTCCCACATATGAGACGAGGCATAAGTCTGACCTTGGCTCATTCCTCTTCCAGGAGCGGCGCTCAAGACAATAATGATATCCGCTCCCTGAGAGAAAAGCACATAATCAGCTCCATAATTCAAAAAATCATAGCAAATCAAGAGCCCTGTCTTTCCAAAAGGGGTTTGAAATGCTGAAAAGCTTTTTCCCTGTGAAAAGAATTTAGCTTCCTCAAACATTCCATAGGTAGGCAGAAATACTTTCCTGTGGATGTGCAGAATTTTTCCTTTTGAAAGATAGGCTGCAGCGTTGAAAAAATTTCCTCTTTCTTTTTCCTCTACAAATCCAAGAACAATGGAAATATCTTTGCTTATAAGCTTCAGCTTGGCAAACAGCTCAGATTTATTGGGATTTATAGCGGTTTCTGGCACCAGGTCCTTTAGTGTGTATCCTGTGAGGCTTAATTCAGGAAAAATAATAAGGTCTGCTTGGCTGCTTTTTGCTTTTTCTATGAGTTCTAAGTGACGGATAAAATTCTTTTTTACATCTTGAAGGATGGGTGCAGTCTGAGCTAAGGCAACTTTCATATGAAGAAATTTAACACATATTATAAGTGTTTTCAATTCATGAGTTTATTTTACAAGCCAGATATAGTAAAATTTTGCGGGATTGCTTTATTTCTTGTTTTTATTATATAAATAAATGTAAAGAAAACAACAAAATGGGTATGGTTGTTTTTTTTGTATGGTTCAAGTGAGCTTCTAAATGGAACATATAGGATATTATTTAAAACAAATATATTTTAAAGATAAAGATGGACAGCTGAATTTCCGTAGAGGTAACATCCAAAAATACCTCTTTTTTAAGGATGGAAAGCTTGTTTATGCAAAGACGAATCAGTCAAATGAATTATTGGGCGAAGTCTTATTTAGGTTAGGGAAGCTGTCAAAGGAAAATTATTCTAAAATAGATAAATACATTGAGCCTAAAAAGTCAATCGGCGAAATCCTTGTTTCTAATGATCTGATATCAAAACAAGACCTGATGGAAGGTTTAAAATATCAGATGAGAGAGATCACTCTCAATCTATTTCCTCTATTTGATGGGCATTTTGACTTCAAGAAAAAGGAAAAATACAGTGCGGAAGAATTCGAGGTGGAAATAGATGTCCCCAATTTGATTGAAGATGGAATAAGACGGATGAAATATGACGAGAAGTTGAGTGATTTAATGGAACACAAGGTTTTTAAACAAAAATCAAAAAAGTTTATCCTCCAATTGACTGAAGAGGAAATGGATGTTCTTAATGCTGTGGATGGGACCCATACAAGTGATTCGATTCTTAAATCTTCAGAGTTTCATCCATCTTCTTTTTGGAAAAGTATGTACCTTCTTTACTGTTTAGGAATTATTGA
>DASRVI010000305.1:0-10858 GCA_035655135.1 Acidobacteriota bacterium
AGCTGCACCATGGACTCTGCTGCCTGGAGGGCTTCAATAAGACGAGCCCAGTGAAAGGCTAGGGTATGATGGGAGGGCTTTCCTCCTAGAATCTCATACATTTTTTCATAAGCTTCTTGAGCTAGAGGAGTGGCCATCCCATCTGAAGCATTGAGACGGGCTAGGGGTGCTACTCTGTAAACGCCGCTGTCTTTACCTTCTTTAAATCCTTTCCATCCTATTTTTTTAAGATAAGGGAACTTAATATAAGTCCAAGGTTCGACATGTTCTTCAATATGTTCAAGATAATCTTGAGGCTTGAATTTTATGAATTCTTTTCCATCCGGGTCCACAACCCGTATGTCCCCGTCATAAAAATTGACTTTGTTTTCTTTGTCCACCAGTCCCATGTAGTAAGTTTTAAGCTGGTAGGCATCTCCGACCACAAGATCAACATATTCTTTGTTCTGCAGGACCACGTCGTCGAATATTTTCAGTGCAAACTGAGCAAATTCCACGATACCCTTTGCCTGTTCCAGGAACTCTTTTCTGTGTTCTTCATCCAATCCTTTTGAGACGCCGCCTGGAAGCCCGCAGACAGGATGGATGATTTTGCCGCCCAGATAGTTGATGATATCTCTGGCTTCTCTTCTGGCTTTTATGACTTTTAACCCGATTTCTTCTCCGACTTTTCCAATCACTCCCAATATGTTTCTTTCTCCAGCCGGAGCCTGAGGTCCAACCACAAAATCAGGGCCCCCCAAGAAAAAGAAATGCAGGGTGTGATCTTCGAATTGAAAGGTGTTATAGATCAGCTCTCTTATCATTCTCGCCGCAGGAGGGGGTTCAACTTTAAACAAGTCGTCTAAAGTTTTTGTAGAAGCCATATGGTGGGCTGTGGGACAGACACCGCATATTCTGGGTGTGATTCTGGGCATTTCTTCAGCGGGTCGTCCTACTGCAAACTGTTCAAATCCACGAAGTTCAGGAATTTGAAGGATGGCTCTATCTAAATCGCCTTTATCATCAAGAAAAATCTCGATTTTTCCATGTCCTTCAAGACGTGTGATGGGATCTATAGTGATTTTTTCGGTCATTTTGTTGCCTCCATTTTTTTTCTTCTTAAGATAGATACAGGAAGACTGAATCGATAAAAAGTTCCTGCTGGATCCACTATACTGTCCATTAATTTATCTATTTCTTTTTCATCATCCGTTTCGATTATGGATGCCAGTGCAGAAAGAAATTTAGCTCCTTGGTCAAAAACTTGATCTGTGGGGCCAAAACATCCTCTGCAGGGCATATTTGCTGTGATACACCTTTGGCCGCATCCATCTCTAGTGGCTGGTCCCATGCAGATAATACCCTGGGCTAAAAAGCATTCTTCGGGATCGAGATCCACTTCCCATGGCCGTTTGATTTCAGTGATGGCAAGTTTTTCAGGTTTGGAATCATTTCTATCGCATTCATCACATAATGACTTGTTAGGGGAGAGAACAGATCCTTTGGGGGGGAGCTTTCCTTCCAGAATGGCGTTAACCGCATCCAAAATAAGATCTTTAGGCGGGGCGCATCCAGGAAGATAATAATCCACATCTATGACTTGATTTAAAGCAAACACGGTGTCATAAAATTCAGGAAGCTCTAATTCCTTTCCTTCGAACTCTGATTTTTCCAAAGGAACTGTGTTTTCAGGATTTTTTGTAGAGGGAGACTTTTGATAGGCATAGTCAAATATAGCTTGCTTGTTCCAGAAATTAGCCAGACCTGGGATACCGCCAAGATGAGAGCAGCTCCCAAAAGCGACCACCAGCTTTGATTTTTTGCGAAGGAGCTTAACCATCTCTTCCTGTTCAGATAGTCTGACAGCCCCATTGATAAAACTGACATCAATGGATTTATCTTCCATGGCTTCCACATCTTTTCTTTTGAAGTCCAAAGCTACGGGCCAGAAGACGATATCGACAGCTGAAGTTACCTTTAATATATCTTCAGCAAGGTCAACCACAGCCTCTTCACATCCTCCGCATGAGGCGCACCAGTAAAAAGCGACTTTAGGTTTGTCATTGCTCATTTCTTTTTCCTCCATTTAAACTTAAGGGTCCTAATTTTTTTATTTCATCAGTAAAGTCATTGCAAATTCTCTGAAATTTTTCTCCTTCGGCTGCAGAGACCCATTCCAGCCTAAACCTTTCTTTCTCGATCCCCATCTGCTCAAGCATTCTAGAGAGAAGTCGATGTCTTTTCAAGGCTTTATAGTTCCCTTCTTGATAATGGCAGTCTCCAGGGTGACAGCCAGATATCAAGACTCCATCTGCCCCTTCCTTAAAGGCCTTGAGGACGAACTGGGGATCCACCCTTCCGCTGCACATGACTCTGATGATACGTAGGTTCGGTGCATAATTCATTCGAGAAGTACCTGCTAGGTCAGCTCCGGTATAAGAGCACCAGTTGCATAAGAAACCAACAAGCCTGGGCTCGAAAGGTTCATGACTCATCTAAAGCCTCCTCATTATAGGTTTTTTTACAAATTTTTGGATAAACGACTCAACATTATAGATGATTTAGAATTATTTTAAAAGAGTCTCTTGTTATTGCGGGACTTATTCCATAAAGATGCCTTCGATTTCGGCTAATATCTGATTGTCTTTAAAATGTCTCTGTTGGGAAGCGCCGGAAGGACAAGCTGAGACACAGGTTCCGCAGCCTTTACACAGAGCATCGTTTATTTCTGAAATTCCTTCCTCCTCATTATAGGATATGGCTGTAAACGGACACAGATTCACACATATCTGGCATCCTGAACAGAGCTCTTTATCAATTTCAGCTGTCACAGGTTCCAGGATGAACTTCCCTTTATCGGCTAAGGCAAGAGCCTCAGAAGCTGCAGCTCCTGCTTGAGCCACTGTATCCGGAATATCTTTGGGCCCTTGAGAAGTCCCGGCTAAAAACACTCCATCTGAGGCTGTGGAAACCGGCGCCAGTTTAGGGTGTCTTTCCAGGAAGAAGCCATCCTGACTTGTGGTGATGTTAAAGATTCTGGCAATGTCTCCTTGACTCAATCCAGGCTCCAGTCCTGTTCCTAGAATCACCATATCCACGGGAATTCTTCTCATGGTCCCGATGAGTGTATCTTCCACTCTTAGGATCAATTTTCCTTCTTCTTTTTCTGTTACAGCCATGTCTGTTATTTCTGATACATTCCCCCTTACAAATTTAACTCCTTCCTCAAGAAGTCTATGGTAGAATTCCTCATAACCTTTTCCAAAAGACCTGATATCGATGTAAAATTCATAGATCGTTGCATCCGTCTTTTCTTTGATCAAATGAGCAAACTTTAATAAATACATACAGCAAACCCGAGAGCAGTAAGGATTATAGTTTTCATCTCTTGATCCGACACAGTGAATAAGTCCCACGGATTTGGGTTTTTCTCCATTAGCCATGAGTATTTCTCCATCTGTGGGGCCTGAGGCATTGTTCAGTTTTTCGAATTCTAAACCCGTGATAACATTTTCAAACCTTCCGTATCCTAAAGAGGGAATCCTTTTGGGATCAAAAGGTTTAAATCCTGAAGCAATAATGATACTCCCCACTTCGATTTCCATCTCCTGGTCTTCCATTTCATGGTTAACAGCTTCTTTTTCGCAGACTTTTTCACAGAGCTGGCATCCACCGGTTTTAAAATGGATGCAGGCTTCCTCGTCTATAAAAGGAACCATAGGGACAGCCTGTCTGATTGGAACTCGAATGGCAGAGTTGGGACCAAGATCCATCTCCTCGTGGACGACTTTTCTTCCTTGTATATCTTCTAAAGTGATGGCTTCTGTGGGGCAGAAGAAGGCACAGGCACCGCAGCCGATACAGGCTTCAGCTTCTTCTCCAAAAGGGGGCAGAATTTTTCGATCCGATCCGCGGTCATTAAAACTTATAGCATTGGCTCCCACCACTTGTTCACAGGCTCGCACGCACAGACCACAGAGAATACATTTTTCAGTAGGATCTTTGATCTCAAAAGGAGTTTTCTCGATGCCCATTTTTTCAGCGATCTCTTTAACTGGTTCTGCATTAGGAGCTTGGGCCATTAACAATTGAACATTCATTTTGCGGGCATTAACCGCATCTTCTGAATCTGTAAAGACTTCCATACCTTCTCTGACTTCAGTGTTACAGGAAGTAACCAGATCCACTTTATCACCCATTTTCCTTTCTACCATACACACTCGACAGGCAGCATAAGGTTCCAGAAGAGAATGATAACAAAGGGTGGGGATCTCGATGTCTAGTTTCTGAGCCGCTTGGAGTATGGTGGTTCCTTTTCCCACTTCAATAGGTTTATTGTTGACGGTCAATCTTATTTTTTTATTTTCGTTCATTGTTATTCTCCTTTATTTTCTAGATCGCATCTCAAGCATCTTTTGGCTTCTTTCATAGCCATTTCTTTGGTAAGGCCCAGCTCGACTTCCTTAAAATTAGATTTTCTTTTTTCAACAGATAAAGTGGGTATTTCTGGCCTTTTCAGTTCAGATAATTCCTCAGGGGATACTTGGACAGGAGGAATATCGAGTCTTGGTTTTTTAGGACTGTATTCTCTGGAGATACTTTCTCCTCTTAAATATCGATGGATTGATTCAGAAGCAATTTTCCCAGCTCTCATGGCTTCTAAAACAGTTGCCGGGCCTGTGACCACATCTCCTCCGGCAAATATTCCAGGTACATTCGTTTCCATGGTTTCCGGGTCGACTTCCAAGGTATTCCACTTGGATATATTGAGTTTTGTGTTTCCCTGGAGAAAATTTAAATCAGGTTTTTGTCCTATGGCAGGAATTAAAGTATCGATTTCAAGTTCATATTCGCTCCCCTTAATAGGCTGAGGCCTTCTTCTGGCCGATCTATCAAATTCTCCCAAGGACATTTTCTGACATTTGATTTTACTCAGCTTCCCATTTTCAGAGTAGGCTTCAACAGGAAGAGTCAGAAATTCAATTTTAATTCCTTCTTTTAAGGTTTCATCGATTTCTTCCTCATTGGCAGGCATTTCCAGTTTTGTTCGTCTGTAAAGGATGGTTACGTCAGCTCCTAACCTCCACGCAGTGCGCGCCGCATCTATAGCTGTATTACCTCCTCCTATCACAGCTACTTTTTTGCCTATTTTGGCTTTTTTATCCAAATTGTATTGTTTGAGAAATTCCAGAGGATCAATAACTCCTTGTGTGTCTTCTCCGGGGATACCTAGTTTGGAATTTACAAGAGCCCCGGTAGCAATAAATAACGCCTTATAATCTTGGTCAAAAAGGTCATTTATCTGGATATCCTTTCCTATTGTGGTATCGGTTTGGATCTCAACTCCCATCTCCATTATATCATCGATCTCAGACTGAAGCACATCTTTGGGAAGCCTATACTCTGGTATACCCCAGGATAAGACTCCTCCAGCCACAGATTCGGATTCAAAAATCGTTGGTTGGTAGCCTCTTTTAGCCAGTTCCCACCCAGCCATAAGTCCGGCAGGACCCGAACCTATGATAGCCACTTTTTCATATTTTTGGGGAACCGGTTCGACTTTAGGCTTTTGACCATTTGATTTTTCATAGTCTGTGAGGAATCCTTTGAGAGATCTTATAGAAATAGGTTTATCCACTTCTCCGGCTCTGCATCTTGTTTCACAGGGATGGTGGCATACACGGCCGCACACGCTCGGCAAAGGATTAACCCAGCGGTTGACTTCCAGGGCTTTTTTAAAGTCACCTTGAGCAATGAGTGCTATGTAAGAAGATGCTTCTGTCTCTATAGGACAAGCATTTTGACAGGGAGAAGGGACTAAATCTGTACAAACCCCAGCATGACATTTTTTGTATTTTATGTGAGAGATGTATTCGTCTCTGAAATATCGAAGTGTAGTCAGAACAGGATTAGGAGCCGTATTCCCCAAGCCGCATAAGGCTGTGGCTTTGATATTTTTTGCTAGATTCTCCAATAAATCCAAATCCTCCATTTCTCCTCTGCCTTCTTTTATTTTGGTGAGAATTTCCAGCATTCTGGGAATACCCTCTCGGCATGGAGTGCATTTTCCACAGGATTCACCTTTACTAAAGGTTAAAAAATAGTGGGCTAAGTCCACCATGCAGGTGTTTTCATCAAGAACAACCATCCCCCCTGAACCCATCATGGAGCCTACTTTAGTGAGCTGTTCATAATCAAGAGGCAAATTGAGATGCTCAGCGGAAACACAACCTCCAGAAGGTCCTCCGATCTGGACTGCTTTGAACTTCCGGTCTTTTTCGATTCCATCACATATGTCAAAGACAATTTCACCTAAGCTCAAGCCCATAGGGACTTCGACTAAACCTGTATTTTTGACTTTGCCCACCACAGAAAATACTTTGGTTCCTTTACTGGTGCCTGTTCCTATAGAGGAAAACCATTTGGATCCTCGAGTGATTATGGGAGGAACATTGGCCCAAGTCTCGACGTTATTTATGTTGGTGGGTTTTCCCCAGAGCCCTTTTTGAGCAGGATAAGGTGGCCGGGGTCTCGGTTCACCGAGACGGCCTTCAACTGAAGCCAACAGAGCGGTTTCTTCTCCACACACAAATGCGCCAGCGCCTCTGACCACATTGATGTCAAAATTAAATCCTGAGTCCAGGATGTTTTCTCCTAAAAGTCCGTAATCTCGAGCTTGATCAATAGCAATCCGGATCCTTTTAAGAGCTAAGGGATATTCGTTTCGGATGTAAATATATCCTTGCTTGGCTCCCATGGCTCTAGCCCCTATCAGCATCCCTTCGAGGATGGAATGAGGGTCAGCTTCCACCAGACTTCGATCCATGTAGGCTCCGGGGTCGCCTTCGTCTGCGTTGCAAACAATATACTTTTCTCCGTTGGAACTGTTTGCGTTATGAACAAATTCCCATTTCATACCAGTAGGGAAGCCAGCTCCACCTCTTCCTCGAAGTCCTGAATTTTTGATTTCACTAATGATCTGTTCAGGCTTCATCTCAGTTAAAGCTTTGGCTAAAGCACTGTAGCCATCATTGGCTATATAGTCATCGATATTTTCAGGGTCAATAGTGCCCCGGTTTCTAAGGGCTATGAGCACTTGCTTTTTAAAGAAATTAATGTCACTTAATACAGGTATGGGAGACTTTTCTTTGGGAGGCGTGTACATCAGTTTTTCAACCGGACGTCCCTTTAGGAAATGCTCTTCCACAAGATAGGGAATGTCCTTCTCTTCAAGTTTTTGATAAAAAATGTTTTCTGGCTGAACCACAAGCAAAGGGCCTCTTTCACAGAATCCATTACAACCTGTAGTGACAACAAGGATTTCATTCTCAAGCCCTTGTTTTTTTATTTCCTTTTCCAGGGCTTCTTTGATTTTAAAAGAGTTATTCGAGACACAGGCTGTTCCTGCACATACCATGAGGTGCATACGGTAAGCTTTTTCTTTTTCCATTATTTTCCGCTCCTTTTATGCATCTGTTTTTTCGCTTCCTTTACCAAGGGCGTTCTTCTTGACAACATTTCCACCCATAACATGTTTTTGAAAGATTTCCTTAACCTTTTTTTCATCCAGATCTACATATTTAACCGGGGCCTGGCCTAAGACTTCAATGGTTGCCATGGGTTCTTTGCTGCAGAGTCCTGCACATCCTGAGTTGGTTATAAGGACGTCTGAGGATTCGTGTTTTTCGATTTCATTGATGAAGGCATTCATTATCTCACGTGCTCCGGCAGCAATGCCGCATGTGCCCATGTGTACAGTAACTTTAACTTTATAATCTCCTCCTTCACGTAGTTTTGAGGTTCTTTTCTTTTTCTCTTTGATCTTTTGTAGGTCTTTAATGTTTAACTTTGGCATTGATATCCTCCATTATTTGTATTTATCTAAAATAGACATCACTTTGTCTTCTGATAGTTTGCCGTGGACATCCTCCCCCACCACCATAACAGGAGCTAGACCGCAGCAGCCCAAACACCGGACCTCATCCAAACTAAATCTGAGATCTTCTGTGGTTTCATCCCTTTTAATTCCCAGTTCTCTTTCCACTTTATTCATAATCCGGGCTCCTCCTCTCACGTGGCAGGCGGTTCCCAGACATACGTTGATTTGATATTTCCCTCTAGGCGTCAGACTAAAAGCTGAGTAAAAAGTGGCCACACTGAGCAGTCTGGATAGAGGAATATTGAATTCTTTAGAAATTTTAATTATGACTTCTCTAGGAAGATAATTGTACTCTTCTTGGATATCTTGAAGGATAGCCACAGTGGCATTAGGATTATCTTTGTATTTTTCGATGATCCCGGTTAATTTGTCTTCATTAATTGCGTCTTTCATTTTTGCCTCCCAATAGAATCGATTCCTTTTTTTATTTTTGATTTTATGATGCGAAGAACTTCCGGCGAGTTAATTCGGATGCCGTTTAGCTGCGATTTTATTTTTTTGGTGTCAAGTATATATTTTTTTCCGTTAAATTTGTGTATATAGATTAAATTGACCTCAGGATGACCTGATATGATGGAGATAAGGGTTGAAGCCATATCTCCTATAGGTTTGTTATCTATATGACTTGTTTGGAACTCAGCTTTTAAATGAGTTCCTTTTCCAGGCTTTGATTTTATAGAAAAAGTTCCATTGGCTGCTTTGGCTGCTTCTGAGAGGAGAGAAAGACCCAGTCCTACAGTACGTGTGTTTTTGGTGGTGAAAAATGGATCCAGGGCTCTGTTTAGAGTCTTTTTATTCATTCCCTCTCCATCATCTGAAATTTCCAATGTGGTCTTGTCATTTTTGGTGTTTTCATTGAATTTTATCTTTATGTTTTTAGCCTTTGCTTTGATTGAATTCTCAGCAATATCTAAAATATGTAGAGAGATATCTTCCATTTTATTTCATCAATTCATTACTTTTCTTCCTCCTTGATTGAGGAAAGCTTTTTTTATTTCTTGGATACTTGTTTTTTCTATATAAAAGAATGTGTAACACTGACCGATGTCTTTAAGGTAATGGGCGTCAGAAAAACATACCAGAGGCAGCTCTGGTTTATATCTTTTTTTAGCTTCAGCTAACGAAAGTAAAGGAGAGACTTCCAGAGCATCGACTTTGAGCGTATCCGGGATAAAACCCAGCTGGCTTATGATACTGAAAGCCTGGCGGTCTATATGTGAGGCGATAGCCAGTCCTTCTAAGGAATGAATGAGTTTAATAATTTCTTCTAGAGGAAGAGTGGTGGCTCCTATAAGAAGATGTTTGTTGAGGTGAAGAACTTCTCCCAACTCATTGACAGCCACCTGAAGACCGAAAGTTTTGTCATCGTTTTCTCCAGGAAGGTTCTTATATATGGTTTTTTGCAGCTTAAATACGGATGATATGTTATTAAAAAGCGCTAAAATATGAACTTCTTCCTGTGTTGTCACTTCCATTCCGGGAAGAACGTGGACTTTTTGTTTCTTAGCCGCTTTTTTTACAGCAGGAACATTTTCTGCAGAATTATGATCGCATATCCCCAGTACGTCTATGTTTTTTGTTTTTGCTTGAGTGACAATATTCTGAGGAGACATTTCCAAGTCACCACATGGGGAGAGGCAGGTGTGTATATGAAGATCAGCTTTCACTTTTTTCAACATTTTTACTTATTTGCCTCTTAATAACTGATACAGTTCTCCTGAAATCTCAAAAGCAGTTTTTGGGGTAGTGAGTATGGGACAATTTTCTTGTTCAGCTTTTTTTAAAGTGTCGGAATCTGGTTTTCTGCCGTTGACAATGATGATTCCCGAGAGTTCTTTTAATTTGGCCACAGCCACGATATTCAAATGGATCTGTAAAGTGATCCAAATGTATTTTTCTTTGCTGTTTGCCATCACATCTGACAGAAGATCGCTGGTGTAGCCTCCTTTCACTTCTGTATCCAAAAATTTTTCTGCACAGAGTATTTTCAGATTGAGATCTTTTTTTATTTTATTTAATTTCATTTTAATTTACCTTTTGTTTTAGGCTTATTATTATTTTGTCTTGTCTTATTTATGGATTTTGTTTTATTGAGAAGTTCTGAAAGCTCATTGGATAAATATCTGAGTTTTTTAGGAAGCATAAACACACAATCTAAGAGGGAGCTTTCTTTTTTTGCCACGTCTTCGGCAAAAGCTTCACAAGTAGGAGATCCACAGGCTCCACAGTCTATCTTGGGTAATTTTTCGTATATTTTTTCTATTTCTTTTCTTTTTTTTATGGCTTCGGTTAGGTTGTCATTTAAAGGTTTTATGGGCCGGGGGCGAAGCTTATGTTTTTTTAAAAAATATCCCTCCGAGTATTTCTTGCGGACCTCTTTCACGTCTGGGCATCTTTTTATTTTTTTCAATTCAAGTTCTTCAATCAGTCGGAGGATTTTGTTGTAGGATATATAGAGATTTTCTACAGTGAGAGAGCCACCGATACACCCTTGAGGGCAGGAGTAAGCTTCGATAAAATCTATATGCTGAAGTGAACCTCTCTCCATATCATCGAATACTTTGAGGATTTCTGGGAGCCCAGAAACAGTCAGCGAGTTCTTGAGTTTGAGAGTTCGACTTATTCCCCCTGCCATAGCCCAGCCTAACCCTAAAATACAAAGGTTGTCTAAAGATTCACCAGATTCTTCTTGGTCGATATTTTCCATGGCTGAAAGGAGTGGTCCGTATATATCAGATATTGAAATGGCACCGTCAAGATATGACTTTTCCTTTTCAGCCGGTTGTTTTATTGAGATCATTTTTGCAGGGCAGGGTGTTATGTAGAAAGCCCCAATTTCTTTTTCTTTAAGCCCATACTGCTTTGATTTTTTCTGTTTGACTTCTCTGGCAGCGATTTCTCTTGGTATATCTATAGGTGTAATATGTTTGATCAAGG
>DASRVI010000306.1:0-4643 GCA_035655135.1 Acidobacteriota bacterium
TCACCCTTGCCAACGCAGTGACTTATGTCCGAGCAGCCCTGGAGAGCGGCTTAGACATAGATTCATTTGCTCCCCGGCTTTCTTTCTTTCTTGCCTCCCACAATAACTTTTTTGAAGAAATCGCAAAATTTCGAGCAGCCAGACGCATATGGGCCAAGCTGATGAGGGAAAAATACAAGGCAAAAAATCCAATATCTTGGAAATTCAGATTTCACACCCAAACCAGCGGATCCACTCTAACAGCTCAAGAGCCGGAAAATAATGTGATAAGAGTTGCCCTTCAAGCTCTCTCCTCTATTCTGGGAGGAACCCAATCTCTTCACACCAATTCAAGAGACGAAGCACTCGCACTTCCCAGTGAGGAATCAGTCAGAATCGCTCTTCGAACACAGCAGATCATAGCCCATGAATCAGGAGTGCCTGATGTGGTTGATCCCGTTGGTGGTTCTTATTTGATTGAACATCTCACAAATCAAATTGAAGAAGAAGTCAATCAATATTTAGATAAAATTGAAAATATGGGAGGGATGCTTTCAGCTATAGAAAAAGGATTCATCCAAAAAGAAATACAGGAAAGCGCCTATTCCTATCAAAAACAAATTGAAAACAATCAAAGGCAAGTCATCGGGATCAACAAATTTGCTCCTGAGGAAAATAGATTGTCATTTGAAATTTATCACCCACCCAAAGAGTTAGAGGAAAATCAGATAAAACAGCTCAAGCAAGTCAAACATTCAAGGTCAGAAAAAAAACTCAATTCATGTCTCAAATCCCTGAAACAAGCTGCTGAATCCAATGAAAATCTAATGCCCTTTATATTAGAATGCGTGAAAGAGATGGCCACAATAGGGGAGATCACCTCGGTACTCAAAGAAACATACGGAACATACAGAGAAAATCTTATTTTTTAACCAGGATGTATTTCATTGACAATACAGATGGGTGATTTTAATATAATAATATGCCGGACATCAGATGGAATAAAGGGCTCTTCCTCCTGCTCATCATCCTGTTCATTTCTTCTCCAGCATTATCCGTTGATAAAGCCACATCTCTTCGTATCGCCGATTTAATTGAAAAGCACACCCAAGATATCATAGATATAAGAAGATTCATCCATATGAATCCAGAATTAAGCAACAGGGAATTTGAGACATCTAAACTTGTTTCCTCAAAACTTCTATCCCTTGACATGGAAGTCCATTCAGGAATAGCCAAAACAGGAGTTGTAGGCCTGCTCAGAGGCCAACACGAGGGCATCACCATTGGAGTGCGGGCGGACATGGACGCTCTTCCTATTGAAGAACAAACCGGTCTCCCCTATAAGTCGCTCAATAAAGGCATTATGCATGCCTGCGGTCATGATATCCACACTTCTATCGTACTGGGCACAGCCATTGTTTTGAATGAAATGAGAGACATGGTCAAAGGAAACATTAAATTCATTTTCCAGCCAGCTGAAGAAGGAGTTCCGCCCGGAGAAGAGGGAGGAGCCTCTTTGATGATAAAACAGGGAGTACTTAACAACCCTCCAGTGAGCGCTGTGACCGGGCTTCATGTATGGCCAGATGAAGAAACAGGCAGAGTCCTTTTCTCTCCAGGCAATATACTTGCTGGTTCAGATACCTTTGAAATCATCATAAAGGGGAAAAGCTCTCATGGAGCCAGGCCTCACCAAGGCATTGATGCGGTGTATATAGCTTCTCAAGTGGTGGTCTCTATTCAATCCATAATCAACCGGACTATAGACCCTGTTAAGCCGGCTGTGGTCAGCATAGGAAAAATATCAGGCGGGAATCGCTCCAATATCATTGCTGAGGAAGTAAGACTGGAAGGAACTGTGAGAACTTTAGATCCAGAAACTCAAGAAAAAATAAAGCAGCTTATTGAAAAGATCATTATCAGCAGCACTCAACCTTTTGGAGCTTCCTATTCCTATAACTATAAAAAGGGAACTCCTCCTTTATACAATCATCCGGACCTTGCCTCTATTTTAAGACCATCTCTGGTGAATGCAGTGGGCGAAAATAACGTTTTTCCATTTTCTCCTCAGATGGTGGCGGAAGATTTCTCAGAGTATTCAGAAAGAATACCTGGTTTTTACTTTCTGCTGGGAGTGAAGCCTCCATGGAAAAATTCAATTTCCCCCTTGCACAGTTCCAAATTCAATCCTGACGAAAACTGTATTCCTATAGGAATAAAAACTTTGTGCCACCTTCTTATAGACTGTCTTGATTACCAAAAACAATTTGAAAACAGCAATCAATAATGGCTTTTCCCTTTCTTTTTATAGCCCTTTTTTTTGCATCCGGAATCTTTTTCTCTTCTCTGTTAAGCATCCCTCTCTCAATCCTTGTGATATTTTTATTCTTTAGTATTTTATTAGCCTGGCTCTACTTGATAGGGTTAAGAAAAAATAAATCCGCTTTTGTACTTCTAGTGATAAGCACATTTTTTCTGGGTGCTTCATTTTATGCATATTCCAACGCCAGATATGAAAAAAATCCGCTTCATCAATTTAAAGAAGAATCATATATAGATATTGAAGGAGTCCTCTATAAATCCCCTTCTTTTTTCAATGACCGGACCCACCTGTACATCAAAACAAAAGAAATCTCCTTTAATCATAAAACAGAAAAAATTAAAGGAAATATAAGGATATCCATCCCCAATACTGAGAATTCAGACGCAATCCGTAATCTTCTGGTCCATGATCAAGTTAAAGTCTCTGCCAAAATATCCACATCCCGTGGATACAGAAACTTTGGCCTCCCTCCATCAAGCTCCTATCTTAAATTTAGAAAAATTCACCAAACCGGTTTTTCCAAATCTCCGCTGCTGGTGGAAAAATTATCTTCGGGAAGTGATTTTTCTCTTTTAAAAATGATTTCCAAAATCCGACAGAAAATTCAAAAAGAAATTGAAATCTTGTTCCCCGGAGAAAATCAGTGGAGTGTCTCTTCTTCCGGAGCTGTGATGGAAGCTCTGCTTTTAGGGGAAAGAGGCCGGATGAGTGAGTCTTTGACTCGTTCACTCCAGGATTCAGGCCTCTATCATCTCTTTGCTATTTCCGGAGCTCACATCGCTATTATTTCTTTTTTAATCTTTTCTGTTCTCAAGATTTTTAAGGTTCCAGAGCGAACATCTTATCTTATTCTCATTCTCCTTCTTATTTTCTATTCTCTACTGGTAGAAGGTCGTCCCTCCATAATACGCGCCACAATCATGACCCTGGCTTTTCTTATAGGAAGACTTATCTGGAAAGACACCAATCTTTTAAACACATTGTCTTTAAGCGCTTTTATTCTTCTGCTGTTTAATCCGTTTCACCTCTTCTCCCTGGGATTTCAGATGACATTCGCAGCCACTTTATCCATTGTTCTCTTCTTCCCCATCATCATTAAATATCTACCCAAACTGCCCCTGAATATAAGCGAAATAGTGGCTCTTTCCTTAACAGCCCAATTAGGAATACTGCCTATCACAGCCTCTGCTTTTAACCGGATCGCCTTTGCTCCGCTCATCCTCAATCTCTTAGCGCTTCCTCTAATCTCCGTCATTATGGCTGCCGGATATATATTTATTCCCATCGCCTTTATCAGCTCGAGCATTGCTCAGCTCACAGTTAAAATTATTGATCTTCTGATCAATGCTTTGATCGATATCTCTCATCTTGCTTCCTCCATAAATTTACTCTCCTATAGAATACCTGATCCCCATATTCTCACTGTAGCGGGCACCTATGTTTTTCTGCTTGCCTTTCTCCTGCCTAAAAAAATAAAAAAACAAAAACGCATCACATCACTCCTGTTTGCTGCCTTTTTTATGGTCCTCATCACTTATCCTTTTCCTTCTCATTCCAAGCACCTGCAGATGACTTTTTTGGATGTGGGAAGCGGCGATTCTATTCTGATTGAATTTCCAGGCAGGAAAAAGATGCTGGTGGATGGCGGGGGATCTGCTTATGGATCTTTTGATGTAGGGGAAAGGATTGTATCGCCTGTGCTCTGGGAAAGAGGTATAAAAAAGATTGACTATTTGGTCCTCACTCATGCTCATCCTGACCACCTTTACGGACTGTTTTCTGTTGTTGATAACTTTCGGATCAAACAATTCTGGGAAGCCATGTCTCCCCGGGAAGATAAAGCCTATTGGGCCTTCAAGAGAAAACTAACCTCAAAAATCCAACAAAAAAAGTATTTTCAAGGGGCATCATTAAGAATCGGTAAAGCTGACATTGAAATCCTTCATCCCCCAAGACCTGAGAATCCGCCAGCTTCTGTAAACAACAACCAATCATTAGTCATGATGATCACATATCATCAAACATCATTTCTTTTGACCGGAGATGCGGAATATCAGGCTGAACAAGAAATTCTGTCTCATTATGATGACATCGAATGCCAGGTGCTTAAATGTCCTCATCATGGGAGCAGAACTTCAAGCACCCCTTCCTTTATCAAAGCGGCCTCTCCCAAAATAGTGGTCATTTCAGTGGGAGAAAACAATTTCTACGGACTGCCGAATGAAAGCGTCATTCATCGGTATAAAAAAACAGGAGCTGAAGTATACAGGACAGACCATCACGGAGCTGTCAAAATTGTTTCTGACGGCAAAAATATTTCAGTCACAACAGCAGCCCA
>DASRVI010000307.1:0-4863 GCA_035655135.1 Acidobacteriota bacterium
TGGTTGCTTTTCTGATTGCCTTGTTCAAACTGATAATCCCAACCTCGTTCCCACCTATCAAATTTTGAAGAAAAAGAAAAGAAAACCGGAGAGAATAATTCAATTTTAGAAGAAGAAAAAGAAATTGAGGGGAAGCTGTGTTTTATTATAGACCTATCCATTGATCTATAATAGGTTTCAAAGCGGCCGGCCCGGGCATTAAAATTGAAATAGGACCAAGATTTTGTCAGGTAAACCTGTGAACGCCTATTAGCCACCACAGCCCGATTGAAATTATTGTCAAACTCTCTGAGAAAATCAAAAGAACTCTGATAATCGATATCACTCACTAAATTGAAATTAAAAGGTAAACGCTGGTTGTGCTGCATACGAAAAATGTAGGCGTTATTTTCCTCTGTTTTTAAGTATTCCGTATCTGTAAAATTAAAATAAAAAAGGTCTATATTTCCACGAATATTATCTGAAAAAATATACCTGTACTGAAGACCCCCTCCATATCCTATAGCCGAATAATAGTTAATGTTAGCGGTAGCATCCATGTTTCTCTTAATAGCCCAGTAGAAAGCTTGATCAAAAATCATGCCTTTATTTCCTGAGTATCCAAATCGTGGCATTAAAAATCCACTCGCTCTATCTTTAATCGGATATCTCATATAAGGAAGATATAAAACGGGTATTTTTTTTAGAGAAAACACAGAATTCCACATCTCAATATAATTATCTTTTTTATAATTTGCTTTTGAGCATGAAAATTTCCATCTTGGAACTTCTTGGGTGCATGTTGTGATCCAAGCTTTCTTCAACTTATAAAACTCTCCGCTTTCCCTTTTTACAGATTGAGCCTCATAGGTCATGGTAGGCTTTACCATCCCATATGCTTTCTCCATCTCTCCTTTTGTGGTATTGAGATTAATATCAATCTCTTTCACCCTTATCACTTCTCCCGGCATATGGATACTTACATTTCCCTTAGCCGTAATATCTTTTGTTTCTATGTTTAATTCGGCCCAATCAGCAAAAAGTATAATATCTTTATAATGGATCTCAACATTTCCTGAAGCTGTGACTTTATTATCAGTTTTTTCTTTATATCGAGCGATTATTTTAACTAAAGGCGGTTCATCCTTTTGATTTGAGCTTAAAACAACATTAATCATCATGAATAAAATAACAATGAATAAACAAATCCATTTTCTCCCGTTCATTTGGAATAAAATTTAACACAACCCCCTTTACAAATCAATAAGGAGGACTTGACAGCTGCCCAGATTAAACCGATAATAACGGAAAGTCACGTCCCAACAGAGAAAACACTCATAAAATAAATTAAAACGCAAAGTTTTTTGATGGATCAAAAAAAATCACCCCAATCAAAAAAAGAAAGTACCCGTAAAATATTAGAACTCAGTTCCATTGGTCTGGCTCTTCCCTCTTCTATAGCCATAGGTCTTTTTTTGGGTTATTATCTAGATAAATTGTTTGGAACAGATCCCTGGCTGCTTATTATTTTCCTTTTATTCGGTATCGCATCAGGTATAATATCCCTTATTCGAGGAGTCAACAAATACAAAGACGAGTGAGTCTGGAAATACATCCCAGGATGTGAAAATGAATTCAAAGGACAAAAATTTTGAAGAAAAGATACTGAGACGAATACCCAAAGAGATCCTGGTGGTCTCTTTAATTCTAGCTATAGGGACTGTTTTTGTCTTTGATTTGATCACAGCCGTGCTGTTGTTTATCGGTGGGGCTATCGCAGCTATCAGTTTTATTTGGCTTAAAAAATCAATAACAAGGCTTTTATCTTTGGGGAAAAAAAAGGCTGTAAAATCAGCAGTTTTGTTTTACGGACTCAGGCTTATATTGATTATTGCTGTGATATTTATTATAATTTTATTCTTTCAAAACAAAGTATTAGCCTTTGCGGCAGGCTTTTCGACAATAATTGTCGTATTCCTGATTGAAGGTGTTATTGCTGTTTCGAAAATGATGCGATGGAAAAATTAGAACATAGTTTGTATATAGTAGAGCTGTTCAACAAAATATTTAGTAAACCTATAGCTTGGGTCCTATCTTTGTTTGGAATCCAAATTAAAAATCCAGAGCATTTCATTCCTGATTATGTCGTGATGAGCATCATTGTAGCCATTGTCCTCATTGTGTTTTTCAAACTTGCTTCAAAAAATTTAAAGCTGGTTCCCTCTAAACGACAAAGCTTACTGGAATTATTGGCCCAGACTTTTGAAAACCAGCTGGTTGAAATTGTTGGTGAACAAGGAAGAAAATATGTGCCGATGGTAGCTACCATCGGGATATTTATTTTTACCAGCAATATTCTGGGGCTCGTTCCTGGTCTTATGTCCCCCACAAGCAATCTGAACGTGACCGCAGCCTGTGCTCTGGTTGTGTTTGTCTATTACCACTGGCAGGGAGTAAAAAGCCAGGGTTTTTTTAGATACCTCAAACATTTTTTGGGTCCTATACCTCTTCTGGCTCCCCTCATGCTTCCCATAGAAATAATCAGCCATTTTTCTAGAGTAGTGTCTTTATCCATACGACTTTTTGGCAACATATTCGCTGAAGAACTTCTTATTGTGGTTATGCTGTCTATCATTCCCTTCTTCCTGCCTCTTCCATTTATGGCTGTGGCTATTTTTACAGCCTTTATCCAAGCATTTGTTTTTGTGCTGTTAACATGCATTTATCTATCAGGAGCCGTGGCCCAGGAGGAAGAACATTAATCTAAAAGGAGAAAAAAATGCCTAAAAATTTCAAACCATTGTTTTTACTTTTCTTTTTCATGATCATGATGAACGCCCCACTTTTAGCTCAAGAAGCTGAGCTGTCTGACCAAAGAGCTTCACTATTTAAACTGTCCTTGATCATAGGAGCAGCTGTGATAACTCTGGCTGCAGCCGCTGGTATTTTTGGTCAAGCCAAAGCTATAAGCAGCGCATGCGAAGGCATCTCCAGAAATCCGAATTCAGGACCGCATATCAGATTCTTATTGATTTTTGGTCTCGTTCTCATCGAAACTCTGGTTATCTATGCTCTCCTTATTTCTATTATTATTCTTATGGTAAAGTGGGGGCAATACGTTTAAACAGAATAAATAACCGATCAAACCCATGCACAACTCTGTCTTCAATATTATTAAAGCCACTTTTAAAAGATTTAATGAAGACAGATGTGGGAATTTTTCTATCATTGTTTCTTATTTTACATTACTGTGTGCTATTCCTCTGGTTGCTCTTTTCGCTTTCATAACCACAAAAATATTGGGAAGCTCTGAGCTCGCTTTCCGAAGCCTCAATATTCTATCCGATGAATTCTTCGCCCAATTAGATCCGCTCTTCTTCCAAAGAGTCCAATCTGTATCAAAAAACATAGGTAATCTTGGCTGGTTTGGACTTGCCGGCTCTTTCATAGCTGCCAGCTTTTTGTTTTCCAACCTTATTTATTCTATCAATTTCATATTTAAAGCAAACTATCAAAAATCATTCTTTTACAACCGTCTTATGGAATACCTCATTATGTTCGTCTTAGGAGTCATCATGCTCATTTCTCTCTCTATCACAGCCATATGGACAGCCCTTCATAGAACTTTAAAAGAAAGCGATGCTATTGCTAAACATATAAATCCCAAAGTGGTCTCTCTTGCCGACAATTTTTTTCTTCAGTATCTCATCCCCCTTACGCTTACCTTTGTTGTTTTTTTTATTCTTTATAAGTTTATACCTGAGGTTAAAGTCTACACTAAAGCCGCTGCCATTGCTGCCGCCATAAGTACTTTATTATGGGAAGTATTCAAACGTCTTTTTGCTTTTTATGTAGCCCATCTATCAGCGATTGGAATTGTTTTATCAAAGCTGCTCCAAGGAACTCTAACTTCTATTATATTCTTCCTATTATGGATATCTTTTTCTCTAATGATTGTTTTCTGGGGTGCTGAATTAGCTGCTGTTCTTAATGAGAGGTTTCATGAAAAAAAAGCCTGAAAAACCAGTCCTTCCTCTGACAGTCAAAAAAATAGCTAAATACTTGAATTGTTCCTTTGAAGGAAACGGTAATACCATCATAAAAGGAGTTTCCAGTCTTGAAAAAGCAGATAAAGGAGATTTAGTCTTTTTTTCTCAAAAAAAATACCGTAAATCACTCCAAAAAACCCATGCTTCAGCAGCTATCATTCCTATGGATGAGGAATTCGAACAACTTCCTGTGATTAAATCAGAAAACCCCCATTTAAGCTTTGTCAAAGTGATTGAACTTCTTCATCATTCTCAACTTCCTAAACCAGGGATCCACCCCAACGCTTCAGTCTCTCCTTTAGCTAGAATCGGAACTGATGTGTCCATAGGTGCGTTTGTTTCCATTGGTGATCATGCTGTTATCGGAGACAGAACCATCATTTTTCCCCTAGTCACCATCTATCCTGATGTAAAAATCGGAAAAGACTGTGTCATCCATTCCAATGTGGCTATCCGCTCTTCAACTGAAATTGGAAGCAAAGTGATTCTTCATAATGGAGTCAAACTTGGCTCTGATGGGTTTGGATATGTTAAGAAAAAAGAGGGGCCTTACGCCAAAATCCCTCAGATCGGAAAACTAATCATTAAAGATAATGTCGAAATCGGTGCCAATACCTCTATAGACAGAGCATCATTGGACCAAACGGTTATTCACCAGGGAGTCAAAATAGATAATCTGGTTCAAATAGGTCATAACGTCATTATTGGAAAAGATTCAATTATTGCAGGGCAAGCAGGAATCAGCGGCAGTGTCAAAGTGGGAAAAAACGTCATAATGGGAGGACAAGTCGGCATTGCCGATCATATAGAAATTGGTGATAACACCATCATTGCC
>DASRVI010000308.1:0-10694 GCA_035655135.1 Acidobacteriota bacterium
TCCTGTGATAACAAAGCAATAGTGTCCCCATCAACTGCTAAGCTAAAATGTCCCCTTCGGAAAGGAGGCAGGCATGAAGGAGAGCTGGCCGGCCGCCGTTTCCCCACTCATGTCAAGAGGGTCCTTCAAGAGTTGGGGATCAAGACCATCACTGCTTATTCAAATCAAGCTAAAGGACGCATTGAACGACAGGGTAGGTCGTTTCAAGATCGCCTGATTGCCGAGATGGACTTAGAGGGAATCACCGATATTGAGAAAGCCAATCAGTGGATCGAAAGCAACTTCCTGCCGTGCTTCAATCGCCGTTTCGCCAAAAAAGCAGAAAAACCAGGCTGTGTTTTCCGGAAAATAAGCAATACGCAGCGTTCCCGTCTGGTCTCTTTCGCCTATAAAGCCATAGTGGCCAATGACAACACCTTCCGTCTAGGAGGGCTTACCATTGATATCCCTCCTGGAGAGAATCAAAGATCCTATGCAAAGCGCCGAATCCTGGCCCGTCAGCACCTGGATGGAGCATGGACGGTATGGCTGGGAGAAACCTGTATTGCCAAACACTCTCCAACTCCTCTCAGAGAACCGTTTAGAACATAGAGCCCCCGCCGAAAACAAGACGACCCAAGAGCCAGGCATATCCTCCAGGTCTATCTCGAAACTACATCTGCCCACTCCAAAAGGGGCCATTTTTGCTTTGCAGATAGGGGGGGACATTTTGAATTTGCTTAGACATCTTTTTCTGTAATGTTTCTCTAGTTTTTTAGTTATATAGACTCTGTTTATCATTCTCTTATTGGCGATTATCTTCTCTGACTCTTTGGCAAAACACATAGTCCTAATGTATAAATAATCATCCTTGTATAAAAAGTTTACCTCGTGCATTATATTATACTTTGATATACTCTTGCCTGTGGTGGTTTAAAAATAAAAGAAAACAATCCACCACACAAAATCACCTGAACCATAAATATCTCTGCTATAAGAGAAGAGTATACTTATATGGTTTGTGACTTTTATTATGGAATCCAAACCAACATAGAAAAATAGATCTTTTCCTTTGGACTTTTTCCTATAACCTGAAAAGCCTCCTTTAACTATACCTTTACTATCAAACTGATAATAGATCGTCGGTATTGTGTATAGATGAGGTTTTGATTTATCGTTCAATCCATGAAAATACCTCACATCTAAATTTGCGCTCAATCTTTCCTTAAGGGTTTTGATACCAAAATCTAGTTTCATTCCAATCCAGCTTCTATCTTTGTTGTCCCACTTCCAATACCCATAAGCAATGAAATCAATAGAACTCCCTTTCAACCTTCTTCCAATCAATAAATCAACTCGCTGAGTCTTTGAAGCGAAAGTATAGTCAAAAGGTCTCAATTCAAGTATATTGTCATTAGCTTCATAAGTCAGTATAGTGGTAAACTTCCCTTCTCGATTTCTAGATTTTGTAGATGCTGATAAAACCATTACTGATACAAAAAACATGAATATAAATTTTACAAATTTTGATTGGATAAGGATTCTCGACATTTGTAAGAAGGTCTAGGATATAAAATATCATTATGGATAGCAACTTAATTTTAATATTTAAGTATACCTGTTTCCAAAAATAAAAGTTGAAAATTTTAAAAAACTTTTCATGACTTTAGATTAATAAAGTCTAAATATTTATCTATGACCTAGTGGTAAGGATAGTGATTTAAGAAACAACTCATGGAGGGAGAGTTGTCTATTTTACCCATTTAATGAATATACAGTTTAAGCGAGAAAGAGATATACAAATGAAAACTATTATTTGACATTGAGAGAAATATGTGGTTATAAAAGAGCACTACCTTATGACATATTAACATTAACAAATTTTCAAAGGAGCGTTTCTATGTCTAGAAAAAAACAAAATTTGTCCTTTTTTTTATTTCTAATGAGTACCATCTTATTGGCTTTAATCACTTTGGTTATTGCTGAACCAGCCCATGCTCAAAATATCAATACTGATGTTTACAAACAGCTCAAGTATCGGTTTATAGGTCCACAGGGAAATCGAGTGATTGCTGTTGTGGGAGTACCGGGTAAACCCAATATCTGCTATGCTGGTTCTGCATCTGGAGGGATATTCAAATCCGTTGATGGAGGCGATCATTGGAATGCCATTTTTGATGACCAACCGGTATCCTCTATTGGGTCAATCGCTATAGCTTCCTTTGATCCCAATATTATTTGGGCAGGGACGGGAGAGACATTTATCCGCAGCAATGTCTCCCAGGGAATGGGAATTTACAAGTCCGCAGATGCTGGCCAAACCTGGCAGTGCATGGGACTTAAGAAGACCGGAAGGATTAGTCGGGTCATCATTCATCCTCAAGATCCAAATATTGTCTTTGCCGCTGCTATGGGGCATTGCTATGGACCCCAACAGGAGCGGGGAGTCTTCCGCACTGTGGACGGAGGGCAAACCTGGGAAAGGGTGCTTTTTGTGGATGAGAACACGGGGTGCTCGGACATAGTCATGGATCCTAACAATCCCAGGATTCTTCTGGCAGGAATGTGGCCTATGGAGATAGCGGCGTGGCTGGAAAGGAAGAGCGGAGGACCTGGCGGAGGAATTTACATGTCCAGGGATGGAGGCACAACCTGGAAGCATTTGGAAGGACATGGACTGCCAGAACCTCCAATAGGCAAGGTAGCCCTTGCCATGTCTGCCAGTAATTCCAACCGAATCTATGCCCTGATCGAAAGCAAAGAGGGAGTACTTTGGAGGTCAGACGACGGTGGTCAGAACTGGGAATTGATAAATCGGGATCATACCCTGACTCAAAGACCTGCTTACTACTCACGCTGTGCGGTAGCGCCTGATGATGAAAATGAAGTTTATTTCCTGGCGGTTCGGTTTATTGTTTCTTATGATGGTGGGGAGACTTTTAAAGTTGTTAGCCCTGAAAAATCTCCAGGTGGAGACAACCATGACATGTGGATTGATCCTACAAATCCTGACCGGATGTTGGTAGGTAATGATGGCGGCATCAGAATCTCTATGAATCGTGGTCAGAACTGGAACAGGCCAAGGCTTCCTAACGCTCAGATGTATCATGTTTATGTTGATAATCGCATTCCTTATTATGTCTACGGTAACCGGCAAGATGGGCCTTCAACTCGAGGCCCGAGCAACAGCTTAACTCGAGGTGGTATTACATCCTGTCTTTGGCATTCAGTCGGAGGTGGAGAGAGCGGATTTGCTGTACCTGATCCTGTTGATAACAACATAGTTTGGTCCGGTCATTACGAGAGTATGCTGGACCGTTATGATCTGTGCACAGGCCAGGCTCGAGCGGTGAGTGCTTGGCCTGATTCTACCATAGGTCGACACGCAGCCTTGTTGAAGTATCGTTTTCAATGGACTTTTCCCATATTAATCTCTCCCCATGATCACAACACTGTTTATATCGGAAGTCAGTATGTCCACAAAACAACAAATGGGGGACACAGCTGGACCATCATCAGTCCTGACTTATCTACCAATGATAAGAAAAAGCAGCAGCCCTTTAAAGGAGTAACCCGTGATGATGAGAGCTCATTCAGTTGCTGTATATTTGCTCTGGCTGAGTCACCCCTGGAGAAGGGACTGATCTGGGCTGGGACAAATGATGGACAAGTGCAGATCACTAGAAATGGAGGAGTGAACTGGACTAATGTCACTTCAAATATTCCTGACTTCCCATCTATGGGAATAATCAGCAATATTGAGCCCTCCCGGTATGCGGTCGGGACATGCTATATATCAGTGGATTTCCACAATGCAAATATCAGGGATCCTTATGCTTATAAAACCACTGATTTCGGTAAGAGCTGGAAATTAATCAGTTCGGATATCCCTAAGAGCGAGCTGAGCTATGTCCATTGCATCCGAGAAGACCCGATGCGAAAAGGACTTCTCTACCTGGGAACAGAAAATGCACTATATATCTCTTTTGATGATGGACAGACATGGAATCCTCTGAATAATAACCTTCCTCATGCTCCGGTTCACTGGTTAGTTATACAGGAACATTTCAACGACCTTGTGGTAGGGACTTACGGACGAGGATTCTGGATACTGGATGATATCACTCCTTTCCAACAACTAGCTCCGGAAATAATGAAATCAAAGGTCCATCTTTTTGAGCCCCGTCCAGCTTATCGTTTCCGCATGATTTCTGAAACCATGGGCTGCCCCGATGACCAGTCTCTCGGACAAAATCCCCCTTATGGAGCTTGTATCAATTACTATCTGAAAGAAATCCCTAAGCAGGATGTCAAGATTGAGATCTTTAATGATAAAGGGAACAAGATGAAAACTCTTAACGGAACCAAGAAAGCTGGCATCAATAGAATATGGTGGGATCTGAGGGATGAGCCTTCCAATGAGGTTAAGTTGAGAACAAGTCCGCTTGGTTCTCCTTGGGTCAAAGTTGGGCCAAAGGGATGGCGATCTCTAACCGGTTCTGGCAGCCCTATCAGAGTCTTGATGTCTCCAGGAATTTATACTGTGAAACTCATGGCTGCTGAGAATGAATTAACCCAGAAGCTGGAGGTAAAAAAAGATCCGCATTCATCCGGAAGCCTAGAAGATATCCAAGTCCAATTGAATTTATTGGAAAGGATTCGAGACAATATGAGTACACTTGTGAGCATGATAAATAAAATAGAATGGATAAGAAAACAGATCTATAATTTAGAAGATCTGTTAGAAGGAGAAGAAGAGATTGAAACAATCATAAAAGCAGGAAAGGAGCTGGATAAAAAACTTATTGAGGTAGAAGAACCCTTATTTCAAATGAAACTAACCGGAGGCACGGCAACCCAGGATATCCTACGCTGGCCGTGTAAACTATACAGAAGGATTTCAAGCCTCGCTTCTCAAGTTGCCCAATCCGATTTTCCACCGACTACACAGATGATCAAAGTACACGAAATGAATAAAAAACAAGTGTCCAAACAAAAAAGTAGGCTCAAAGAGATTCTTGAGAAGGATATACCCGCTCTAAACAAGCTGCTGAAGGAGAAAAATTTCCCGCATATCCTCGTCAAAACAAACTGATCATTCTCACATTATTTTGCTTACTATTGCTTTAATTTAAAGATTTACAATGATGGAAAGGAAGAATAAATAATTTTTTTTCTTAAATAGATGTAAAAAAGGATAGATTATAATTTTTTTGAAAAGTCAATTTTTATCAAAAGGAGAGAATGAGATGGTTAGAAGGAATCAAAATTTTTTAAGTGTGTTAGTACTAATGATATTTTTCCTTGGCGCATCAGTTTCTTTTGCCCAAAGGATTCCTCCTCCTGAAGAAATACTCGGTTTCAAGGTTGGAGCTGACTTTCATCTTGCAACATATCAACAGGCTGTTAAGTATTTCGAAGAATTGGAGAAGTCGTCTCCGATGATAAAGCTTTTTGAAATGGGAAAAACCGAGATGGGAAAGCCGATGATTTATGCTGTCATCACCTCTGATGAGAACATGGCCAAGCTAGATCATTATAAGGAAATTTCTAAAAAACTGGCTTTGGTAAGGGATCTAACTGATGAAGAAGCCTGCCAGTTGGCAGCTGAAGGAAGAGCCGTGGTTTACATTGATGGAGGGCTTCACGCTTCTGAATGTGCTCCTGCCCAACACAATATACAGCTGGCTTATAATCTATTGACCTCAGATGATCCTGACTACCGCCTTATTCTTGACCAGACTATTCTTTTACTTGTCTTTGCTAATCCTGACGGAATGGATATGTTGGCTGAGTGGTACCATTCAAATGTTGGGACTCCCTATGAAGTGAGTCCAATGCCTTGGGTTTACAACAAATATGTAGGACATGACAACAATCGTGACTCGTTCATGGTAAATATGGCGGAAACTAAGAACATCACTCGATTAGTAAACCAAGAATGGTTCCCAGTGATTCTTTACAACCATCATCAAAGAGGTCCTTTTCCATCTAGGATATTTATTCCTCCTGAGTGCGAACCAACTAATCCAAATGTTCATCCCCTCATCCCCCGGGGAAAAGTTCAGGTCGGTGCTGGTATGGGAAAATTCTTCGACCAGGAAAATAAACCTGGGGCTATTTCCCGCATTGTTTATGATTCCTGGTATCCTGGCTATGTTTCTCAGAATGGAATTCGATCCCAAACATTTTGTGGCTTATGGCATGCCTGTTGAAGCTCAGGCAATGTTCATATCAAGTCCAGCCTTTAGTGTCATTCCTACATTTGAGGAGAAGAAATCAACAGTGATTGCTAAATATCCAAACAAGAGTTTACTTCTGAGCGGCTACCTCCGAGGTGAAAAATATCTCCAGAATAAAGTTTCTGCAGTAGAAGTCTCTCTCGGCAAGGGGAAAGTGATTCTGCTGGGTTTTGGGGTTCAGCAAAGAGCACAGCCTTACGGGACTTTTAAATTGTTGTTTAATTCTATATATTACGGTACAGCCCAGTAAAAATATGAATTTAGTTAAGAAGCCCATACAACCATAAAAAAATTTAAAAAAATCATCTTATTAACAAAGAATCTGTTTTAGTGTTTCCATACTGATTTTAGAACCACTTATAATTAAAACAACGTTCTTTTTAAAGAATATTTCTTTTTCTTTAATAAATGCGGCTATGGATAGAGCTCCCGCACCTTCTACCAAAGTATGGTGTTTAGATATACAAAAGTTAATGGCCTCTTTAATTTCATCCTCAGAAACCAAAATAAAATCATCTGTATATTTTCTACAAAGATCAAATGTTATAGAACCTTTTTCAATACCTCCTACTGTCCCATCTGAAAGAGTGGGTTTGGATTTCATCTCAATTATATTACCTGCTTTAATGCTCTCGTACATTACCGGAGAGTTTAATGGCTGACATCCAATAATTTTAACGCCTTTTTCTATGGATTTTAAATATCCCCCAATCCCACTGATCAGACTCCCACCTCCCACAAGTACTAGAACCGCATCAATTTTTTCTAATTGCCTTTTAATCTCAATACCCACCGTTGCCTGCCCACCTATAGTTTTGAGATCGTTATAGGGGGGAATATATACTTTTCCATCTTTTCGGGCCATTTCTCTTGCAAAAGCTTCAGTTTCTACACAATCCTTACCATGAAGTCGTAAATCAATCCCTTGTGCCCTGAGAAGATCTATTTTAGCTTGAGAGGCATTTTCAGGAAGAAAAACGATACCTTTTATTCCAATTTTTCTGGTCATATATGAAAAAGCGGCTCCGTGATTTCCCGATGAAGCTGTAACGACTCCCTTTTTCAATGATTTTTTGTCTAAAGACAAAATTTTATTGGCAGCTCCCCTAAACTTAAAGGATCCAGAGACCTGCATGTTTTCCATTTTCAGGAAAACTGAGCATTTTCCCATTCGGCTTAGATAAGGAGAATACTCTAAAGGTGTTTCTCTGATGTATTCTTTTATCCTTTCTTCTGCCTCCCGGGCTTCTACTTTGATGTTAATCAAGGTTTTTCTTTTAGCCATAACTTTTTGTGTTCCTTTCAATTTTTTCTTTTGTGTGAAGAATTATTTTAGCCATTAAGTTTGTATGTTTATATTAGTCGATCGCAAGTTTTCAACTGATAATAACACAAAGAATTCCTATAAGATACTCTTTAAAGTTATATAAGTAGTTCTCTCTGAATTTTTGAATATTACATAAATGATAGCGGCTAAATTTCTCCTTTTGATACTAAGATGGGAGTCATTTTTTGACAGCACTGGACAAATTAATTGATTTTTTCCTGAAAGCACATATTCTCAGTAATCTGAGAATGCTAAGGCTATAAAAAGGACTTCTTCCTCAACCCCCAATTATGTACTTTGAGTAAACTACCTTTTTCTCTTGCTAAACTCCAAATGATATCAAAAAACACTCTTTTTCAGAAAGTGATAACATCAACTTATTTTATATTCTGAATCAACAGTCTCATTTTTTTCCAGGGCCATGAAGAACCTTGCCTGATAGCACACCGGTGTGTTCGCCATGATCTACAACCACCTTACCATTGACCAGGACATAGTCAATTCCAACAGGATATACTTTGGGTTTAAGGTATGTTGCTCTATCTGCTATTTCATCTTTATCAAATATAACAATATCTGCATAATTTCCTTTTTCAATCACCCCTCTCTTCTTTAATCCTAATTTTTTAGCAGGCATGGCAGCCATTTTATGGATTGCTTCAGGCAGTGTGACAATCTTTTTCTCTCTCATATAAAGTCTTAAAAATCTGGGAAAGGCACCATAATTTCTAGGATGAGGCATCTCCCGATTGAGAGGACCATAGGGAGCTATGGCACTGCCATCGGAACAGAGCATCACCAGAGGATGCTTCAAAACCTTTTCCGTGTTTTCTTCTCCCATCCCAAATCCTGTGATACTGAGACTGCCTCCCTCAGAAATCAAAAGATCACAGGCAAACTCATAAGCATCTTTGTTAGCTTCATCTGCAGCTTCCTGAATATACTTCCCAACCAAGTGGCTGTTTTTCTCGTTATTGACATGAGTGATGAGCATACTGCTGTATCCGTTGTTTCCTTCTGTCTTTTTCAATGCCTCTTCCTTCATTTTTTGCCTGAGATCCTTATCCTTTAGCCTTTCCACAAACTTCTCAGATCCTCCGGCCACAGCCCACCGTGGAAACATGATGTTTAAAGTTGTGCTGTAAGCCCTGTAAGGGTACCGGTCAGCTGTCACATCCAAACCCCTATCTTTAGTCCTTTCTAAAAGATCAAACACCAACGGAATCTTATAGTAGTTGCTCTGACCAGCGGCTTTAAGATGAGATATCTGTAGAGGTAATCCAGCCGACTCTGCAATGTGTATTGCCTCTGCCACAGCTTCCATAAGATTGACATCCTCACTCCGTGTGTGAGTGGCGTAGATTCCTCCATATTCAGCCACAACTTTGCACAGTTCAATCAGCTCATCTTTATCTGCAAACCGGCTTGGTATATACTCAAGACCTGTGGAGAGCCCAAAAGCCCCCTGACTCATAGCCTCTGCCACCAGCTTTTTCTGGGCTTCCATCTGCTGGGAAGTGGGTTTATTGGGGTCATCATTCATAACATAATGACGAATCGTCCCCTGTCCTACTAAGGTTGCATGATTATTAGCAATCCCATTTTTCTCCATAGCTGAATGATAACCTTCTAGATCTGTCCAATCGAACTTGGCGCTGAGATCTTTTTCCATCCCCTTATATTGGGGGGACCTCGGAGTCTTTCTGGGAAAAGGAGAATGCGCGCAGTTTCCACCCAACTCAGTGGTCACTCCCTGCCTTATCTTGCTTTCTGCTCTAGGATTTATTAGCAGCGCAGTATCTGTATGGGAGTGGATGTCAATAAATCCGGGTGCTGCCACTTTTCCTTTCCCATCGATGACTAACTTGGAGCTTGCCTTACTCAATTCCCCTATAGCTGTGATGAAATCTGAAACGATCCCTATGTCAGCTTGATAAGGCTCTTGGTTCATCCCATCAACAATCTGAACATTCTTAATAATCAAATCAAACCGGTTGGGTGAGGAGAAAATACTCTTTCCGCCTAGTGGGCTAAGAACACCCACAGCTAGACCAGTTTTTGCTGATCTTTTAATAAATTGCCTCCTCGAAATCTTTTTCATGAAATAACCTCCTTTATTAAACTAAAAAAATTATATATTTCAATTTTTACTTAGTCAAATGTTTATAATTGTCGCAAAATTAATGAATCTTCTTGTAATTTATTCAATCACATTTTATAAGGAAATGTTTCTAAAATTTGAAGCTTACAGGGTTCTGTCTAGTCCTTATCTTGAAAGAAAACTTTTTTGCAAATATTGATGCAAAAAGAAGAAATATATCCGGAATCGATAATAAAAAATTAGGTTTCAATTCATCTGATTTATTGTAATCTTCAATAGATTTATCTAAACTTCCATTTTTTTTTCAAAAGCCTGACCTTGAAAACATAAAAGAAAGAAAAAGAATACTAAAAGTGCAAGTTTTTTTAATACTTTTCATATTATTTTTCCATCTCTTTTTTCATTTTTTTTGCTCTGTCTCTATATAATTTTGCTTTTTCATCATCACCTAATGAATAATATATTTCCCCTAATATCATGTTGATTTTATATGTATCTCCATATTTTCTTAGAATTTCGAAATACTCTACTGCTTTTTCTAACCTCTTGCATGCCAAATATGAATTAGCAATAAGAGATAGCACTGAATAATCCTTCTCAGGGATCTCTTTAAGAAGCTCAATAACTTTATCATATTCTTGTTTAACATAATAAGCCCTTGCAATAATGGGAATTGTTCTTGAGTTCCATAAGTCATCAGGAAGCTTCTCAAAATACTCAATTGATTTATCAACATTGCCTTTATTTAAATATTGTTGTGCTAGAATGAAAATACAATTATAATTGAATGATGGAGTTACCTTTGTCTCAAAAGCAAGGGGTTTTTCTACATAAAAAGGCAAAATAGAGATAATTTGCTTATAGATTTCTCTTCCTTCATTTTCTATGCTTAAGAAATAGTTACCTGGTTTTATATCCTTTAATTCCTGCCTAAACCGAAAATAACTTCCCTCTTTCTTGAGATTAATCTTCTTTGAGTTATCTTCTTCTTCTAAACTTTATAAAACAACTTTTGATTTTTTTTCAGAACAAATTATTCCTTCAA
>DASRVI010000309.1:0-4836 GCA_035655135.1 Acidobacteriota bacterium
CCCAAGAAGCCCAGGCCTTATCAAAACATCAAATATCTTCTGGAGCCTGAGAAATTAGCTGTACTGGGTGTTTCCAAAAAGATGAATATAGGCCACATCATTTTAAGCAACACTTTAAGCCGCGGGTTTCCCAGAGAAAACATTACGGTTATTAAGCCCAACACTCAAGAGATCGAAGGATGCCAATGTGTGGACAGTGTGAAAGATCTTCCAGAAATTGCGGATCTTTTGGTTTTAGCCATCAGCGCAGAGCAGAGCGCTGAAGTGATGCAGGAAGTCATTGAGTCCCAAAAAGTCCGCTCTGTGATCCTCATTCCAGGCGGTATCGGAGAAAAAGAGGGGACCCAAGGGATTGAAAAGAAAATCAAATCCATGCTGCGGGATAAAAGAAGAGAGCAAAAACAGGCTCCTGTGGTCAATGGAGGAAACTGCCTGGGAATCCTGTCCCGCCCCGGGAAATATGACACCACTTTCATTCCCGAGTATAAAATCTATGACCTTCCTAGAAAAAAACCTCAAAAAGTAGGACTCGCCATCCTGTCTCAAAGCGGTGCATTTATGGTCTCACGCATGAGCCAGATGAAAAATTTGGAACCTGTGTATGCGGTTTCCATAGGGAATCAAATTGACCTCACTTCATCTGATTATCTCAAATACCTAAAAGGTCATCAAAACATCCAGGTGTTTGCGGTTTACGGTGAAGGATTTACAGACGGAGACGGACTTGAATTCGCCAAAGCTGCCCAGGAAGCGGTTAAAGCAGGGAAATCAATTGTGATGTATAAGGGAGGAAGAACCCCGGAAGGACAGTCAGCCACAGCCGGTCACACCGCTTCTGTGGCTGGAGATTACCGGGTGAGCCGTGCTGTGTTGGAACAAGCCGGTGTGGTTATGGCTGACACTATTGCTGAATTCCAGAGCTTCACCAAAGGGCTATGCTTTTTGAAAGATAAAAAAGTCAGAGGAAGGCGGGTAGCCCTCATATCAAATGCCGGGTTTGAATGCGTGATCATGTCAGACAGCATCCAGAATAATGAGAGGCTGGACCTGGCTCAATTTTCTGATTCCACAGTATCAAAACTCAATAAGATTCTAGAGCCTTTAGGAATCAATAAAATCCAAGATATCGGAAATCCCATGGATATGACACCTGTGGCTGATGATCAAACTTTTGCCGAGTGTGTTAAAGTTATTTTGGAAGATGAGAATGTGGACTGCGGTGTGGTCTCTCCACTTCCCATGACTCCGGCCATGAACACCCTTGAGTCCTCAGATTTCCATTCTGAAGATCTGGATAAAAAAGGCAGCACACCCAATCAGCTTATAGAGATATCCCAAAACACAGACAAGCCTTTTGTGGTGAGCATTGATGCCGGCCGGATCTATGATCCTTTAGTGGATAAGCTGGAACAGGCTTTCATTCCTGTGTTTAGAAAAAGCGATGAAGCGGTTTTCTTTATGAGAAAATACATCAATCACAGCTTAGCTCAGGTTGAATAATCCTTTCTTTTTGTTATTATATTGGATGTGAATATTTTTATTCGGGGAGTTTTGATCCTGTTTATTTTAGGAGGGGCACTCTGCATGGCAAACTTCAAACCAGAAAACCAGATCGATACATCTGAATTCATACCCAAAGAGTTGAACGGATGGAAAGCCAAGGGGAAAGATAAGATTTATGATGAAAACTCAATATTTGACTATATAGACGGGGCTGGAGAAGTTTACAGGGCATATCAATTTAGAGTGCTGAGAGCCAGGCATTTTTCCAAACCGGAAAGCCCCAACATTCTGGTCGACCTTTTTGACATGGGCTCTTCCCGAAACGCCTACGGAGTTTTCACCCATAATCTGGAGGGAGAAAGAAAGGGGATAGGCCAGGGATCCACGTATAAAGGGGGCCTTCTCTCTTTCTGGAAAGGCCGGTATTTTATCTCTCTGTATGCGGAACGTGAAACCCAGGAATCCAAGAAAACAGTTCTGGAATTGGGCCAAGAGATCTCATCCCGCATTCCCAATAAAGGTAAAGTTCCTGAGATTGTATCACAGCTTCCAGAACAGGGACTGGATCGGACAAGGATCCGTTATTTTTACAATCCTTTGATCCTGAACTATCATTTCTATGTGGGTGAAGGGAACCTCTTGAGTCTTAATACAGAGACCCACGCTGTGCTGGGAGTTTATGGAGAAGGGGAGGAAGTGTTCAGAGTCCTTTTAATCCAATACCCGAATGAGACTAAAGCACAGAAATCGCATCAAAATTTCATCAAGGGATATATGCCGGATTCTAAAGACTCAACTATGATCCAGACAGAGGACGGAAAGTGGACCGGGACGGATATTCAGGGGAGTGTGCTGATCGTTGTTTTTGAGGCCCCCACACAAGCTAGGGTCCAGGATATGATCCATAAAGCAAAAAAATAGGGATTGCTTTTTTGTGTCATTGCGAGCGACCGTCAGGGAGCGAAGCAATCTCATGATTTATAGAATGAAATGAAGGAGGAATTTAAATGAAAAAAATAACCCGGAGAGATTTTTTACAAAAAGCGGCTGTTTCACCCTTGGCCGGAGCCTTTCTTTTAAATATGAAATCCCCTCTGTTTTCGGGTCAAAGCCAAAAATCACGAGTGATCCTGATCCGGGATAAAAACGCTTTGATTTCCTTTAAAAAGGCCAATCCGGAAGTGATCCAGGATATGCTGGATCAAGCGGTGATGACCCTTCTGGATAAAAGCAGTATCCAGGATACCTGGAAAATGCTGGTGAGCGCCAATGATATCGTGGGCATTAAAAGCAATGTGTGGCGCTATCTTCCCACTCCCAAAGATCTGGAGGATGCGGTGAAGAGAAGACTCATGGATGTGGGGGTCAAAGAAGAAAACATCGGAATCGATGACAGGGGAGTTAGACGAAATCCCATTTTCCAAAAAGCCACCGCTCTGATCAATGCCCGACCCGCCCGGACCCATCACTGGTCCGGAATCGGCTCTTTGATAAAAAATTACATCATGTTTGTGCCCAGAGCTTCTGCTTATCATGGAGATTCCTGCGCTGATTTAGCCACTATCTGGAAAGAATACAACCTTGTGGACAAGACCAAGCTCAACATCCTGGTGATGCTTAATCCTTTGTTTCATTCTGTGGGGCCGCACAATTACAACGACGAATACGTCTGGGAATACAAAGGACTGATCGTCAGCCAGGACCCTGTAGCGGCAGATTCTGTAGGATTGAGGATTATCGAAGCCAAGCGTCAGGAATATTTCGGGAAAAAAGTGGCTTTTGAAACCCCTGCCAAACACATCAGGATAGCTGAGACCAGACACGGCCTGGGAGTGGCCGATCCCTCCAAAATCGAGCTGATCAAACTCGGCTGGAAAGAAGACATTCTCATATAAAAAAATTCATTTTACTGGATGCATCTCATTTATTTTTTGGCATTTGATAAGAAAAGTTGTAGAATAATTTGTTTCCATTATACGTCGCCATTTTTTTATGAATAGTTCAGGATAGGTAGGAGGAAAAATGGGACTGCACTCCATCGATCTGTTGATTGTTTTTTTATACTTCCTTGTTTTATTTGCCATTGTATGGTGGGTTGTCAAACAAAAGCAGGAGACATCCACGGATTATTTTTTAGCGGGCCGTCATCTGGGATGGTTCATCATCGGAGCTTCCATATTTTCTTCCAACATCGGTTCCGAGCACTTGGTCGGACTGGCGGGTTCTGGTGCCACAGATGGGGTGGCCATGGCTCATTACGAACTTCATGCATGGTGCCTTTTGGTCCTAGGTTGGGTGATGGTTCCTTTTTATATGCGTTCCAAAGTATTCACCATGCCTGAGTTTTTAGAAAAACGCTTCTCTCCTGCAGCACGCACCGTGCTTTCAGGCATTTCTTTAGTGGCTTATGTGCTGACTAAAATTGCTGTGGGCATTTTTGCCGGTGGCATTGTTTTCAGTGTTCTTTTGCCGGATATTAATTTTATGGGAATGAACAGTTTTTGGATCGGTTCTATCCTGGTCATTGTGCTGACCGGGTTTTACACCATACTGGGGGGTCTGAGGGCTGTGGCCTACACAGAAGCTCTGCAAACCATAGTCCTTGTATTTGGTTCTATACTGGTCACTATTTTTGGATTGAAAGCTTTGGGAGGTTGGGGTCAGCTGCGAGCCATATGCGGATCTGAAATGTTTAACCTCTGGAGGCCTTTGGTTCCAGCCGGAATCGAGGGGACCTGGGCGCCTATAAAAGAAGCCGGACGTATGGCATGGTATTTTAATGATGGTTATCCCTGGCTGGGAATGCTGTTCTGTGCCCCTATTATTGGTCTGTGGTACTGGACCACGGATCAATACATAGTCCAGCGCGCTTTAGGAGCCAAGAATGAAAAAGAAGCAAGGCGTGGTTCCATCTGTGCGGCTTTTTTCAAACTTTTGCCTGTTTTTATTTTCATTATACCAGGGATGATCTGTTTTGCTCTGGCAAAAAGCGGACAGATAGAAGTGATTCAACAGACTTTATTCAACAGTCAGGGAGAGCTGCTTATTGAACAATCTCAAAAAGCATTTCCGCTTTTAGTGGCCACCATCTTACCCATAGGTATTCGCGGCATTGTGGTGGCTGGCCTTTTGGCTGCCTTAATGAGTTCATTGGCAGGTGTGTTCAACGCCTCTTCCACACTGTTTACTATGGATTTCTACGCAAGATTGAAGCCCCAAACTTCTCAGCGTCACCTGGTTTGGGTAGGCCGGATTGCGACATCGGTTATGGTTTTGATCGGACTTCTCTGGATTCCGGTCATCAGCGGAGGAAGAGGTTTGTATGATTATCTG
>DASRVI010000310.1:0-2387 GCA_035655135.1 Acidobacteriota bacterium
CTCTCAAACAAGAAGGTCCCGTTCAGGCAATGTGGTGAGTTGGAGCCCGGATGAAAAATATCTTTACATGACCTACTCTGCCCCTGATAAGTGGGAACGAGGCTTTACCAGATATGACCTTCAGAAAAGAGAGATGGAAGATCTTATAAAAGACAGTAATCTATACAGAAATTTAAGAATGTCTGAAAATGGAGAGAAGTTCTTCTACCAGTTTTCTGACGGCGATCTCCCATCCGATCTTTATATGACTGATAAAGATTTCCAACAAAAAGTCCGGATGACCACTCTGAACCCCTGGATTAGCGGCAAGAAATTAACTAAAACTGAGCTTGTGAAATATTTGGATGTGGATGGAAAAGAACTCTACGGCATCCTCTATTACCCCGTAGACTATGAGCCCGGAAAAAAGTATCCTCTTGTCTGCGAAATCTATGAGAGATTCTTTGATAACGGCTACCGCTCCAGCATGAATATTCTTGCCAATCAAGGTTTTTTTGGACTTCGGCCCTCTGTGGATTTAGAGATCGGATACCCTGGTGAGGCTTGGGTCAAAGGTGTGACCTGTGCGATCAACAAACTGATCGAGAGAGGCCTTGTGGATCCGGACAAAGTCGGTGTGCACGGCACCAGTTACGGCGGCTATGCCACTTCACTGCTCATAACCCAGACCGATCGATTCGCTGCTGCCGTGAACATAAGCGGTAAAGTCAATATCATCAGTTTTCTTGGAGACAGCCCGCGGATAGGGCACAGAAACTATGGGGCCGCAGAAGCCGGTCAGGATAGAATCGGAGCTACTTTATGGGAGCAGCCTCTCAAATATATCAACCACTCAGCTGTGATGTTTGCTGACAGGATTACAACTCCTCATCTTTTGATTACTGGACAAGGTGATTGGAATGTCCCTGCAGGGAATACGAGGGAAATGTACTATGCGCTCCGCCGTCTAGGAAAAGAGTGTGTTTGGGTCAATTACTGGAATGACGGACACGGCCTAAGCGCTTCAGAAAACGAAGCCATTTATAAGGATAAATGGAACCGCATCATTGATTGGTATCGCACCTATTTTGCCAAGGCAGACGAAGAGAAAAAAAGCGAGGAAGAAAAAAACAAATAACAAAGATTCAAAGATACCTACCTTATAGACCGTAAGAGTGGAAGATACAGTTGAATATTTTGGCTTTCCCCTTTCCGCTCTTTTGGACTTTGCCCCGCACACAACAGGCCGGAGGTGAGCCGAAACTCATGCATTTCTGGGTACCTATGCCTTCAATCACTCCAGTTTCATCTGAAAAAAGAAAGAAGTATTTCTGCCCTTCTCTGACTCTTTTTCTTCGAGCATCCATCAACCGGACCACCAGCTCTACGGTCTGCCCTCTTCTTTTATCCAGATCCTTGATCCGCAGTTCCGGCCTGTTCCTGGTGAAAAGGCTGAGGGCCTCTCCTGCGGGATCAAAGCCCAGAGCATCCAGCCGCATTTTCTTTTTTTGAGGTTCCTCCAGGTCACCAACCCGATGGATTCCTTGAGTCCCTCTATAATAGTTCAGGATCTGTTCGGTTCTTTGCGGCTCTAAAGAATCCAGAGCTCCGGCTTTGATCAAAGAGAAAAGCTCTGCTTTGGTCACTGAACCCCGGGTGAGGAAATCTTCAAGAGAGGTGTAAGGACCTGCGAGGCGTTCCTCTATTATTTTTTGGGCGGTCTTGGTTTTAAGGCTTTTGACTGAAAGCAGCCCCACTCTTATGCAGAAATTCTCCACGGTGAAGCGATAATCACTGTGAGCCACATCCGGGGGCAAAACTTCTATTCCCAATCTTTTGGCTTCCTCAATATAGACCGGCAGGCTGTAGTAACCTCCGCCTGCATTCAAAACAGCGGTGAGGTACTGAAGAGGATGATGAGCTTTTAAATAAACAGACTGATAAGCCATGCAGGCATAGGAAGCACTGTGAGCTTTATTAAAAGAATAGGAAGAAAATTTTTCCATATGACCCCATATCTTTTTTAGTTCTGTAGGTGTGTATCCTCTGTTTCGAGCTCCTTGTAAAAATTGGGTTTTTAAGAAAGGATCCACAGACCTCTTTTTCAGCCCCCTGCGCAGCATATCCCCCTGTTCTGAATTCAAGCCAGCTACTCTTTCTGCCACCTGCATGACCTGCTCTTCATAAAGCAGCAGGCCCTGGGTCTCAGGAATGATCCGGGCGAGAAACGAATCACGACCCGATGATCTGCTCTGTCGGGCATGCAGCACAGCCTGCTTGGTTCCGCATTGGGTGGGTCCCGGCCGGATCAAAGCCAAAGCCTGAGTCAGGTCATGAATATTATTCGGCTTCATCCGGGAAAGCAGATTCATCATAGCCGGACTCTCCACCTGGAAGCATCCTATGGT
>DASRVI010000311.1:0-5061 GCA_035655135.1 Acidobacteriota bacterium
CCGCGATTGGTTTATGCTTAATTTAGCTGAAACTAAAGCCATTACCAGAATCCTTTATAAAGAATGGATTCCTCAAATCCACATTGACGAACACCAGTCGGGCATCACTAGTCCCCGTCTTTTCCTTCCTCCGTTTGCTGATCCCCCCAATCCCAACGTACATCCCCTTCTCTGGCGCGGAGTTGACATTTGTGGAATGAGCATGGCTTATGATCTTCAGAAAAATGATTTTCAGGGAGTTGTTCACGGAAGAGAATATATAGGATGGTGGGATGGAGCCTGCGATAATACTGGCTGGCTTCACAACACAATATGTCTTCTAAGTGAGATGGCGTCAGCAAAGATCGCTAGCCCTATTTACATCGATCCCACAGAGCGTCCCAAAACTAATATCGAAAAACGCATGCAATTACCTGACCCTTGGCCTGGTGGCTGGTGGAGACTGAGAGACATTGTAGACTATGAACTTACTTTCACTTTTAGCCTGATTAAAACAGCTTATCTTTATAGGGAAAACTTCATTTACAGCTTTTATAAGATGTGCAGGGATTCCATTAAAAAAACCGAAGATAGGCAGCCTTTTGCCTTTGTGATACCCAAAACACAACATGATTATCCTACCATGCTCTGTATGCTTGATAAACTAATTTCTGGTGGCGTAGAAATTCATAAAGCCACTGAAGATTTTATGGCTGGAGGCAAGGTTTATCCTGCTGGTTCCTTTGTAGTGAAGATGTCTCAGCCATACCAGCCTTATGCCCAGGCATTGTTGGAAAAACAGGAATATCCGGATATTAGACAGTATCCAGAAGGCCCCCCAGAGCCTCCTTATGACAATGCTGGTTTGACTTTGCCTCTCCAAATGGGAGTCGAATATGAAAGGATTGAGAAATCCTTTGAGGCAAACCTGGAAAAAGTTGAGAAAGTGATTTATCCTAATAAGAAAGATCCTTCCGATTCTGCTCTTTACATTATCCTGGACTGTAGAGAAAATGCCTCCTATTCTGTTGCTTTTTCTCTGCTTAAAGAGGGAGCCGAACTCTACCGTTCCAAAGAGGTTGTCGAAGGAGATGAATTCAAAGCTGCCCCTGGGAGCTTCATCGTCAAAAACACCGAAAAACTCCAAAATATCCTTCCCGGACTTCTGGACAAGTGGCATGCCACAGCCTATGAGCTAGAGGATGTTTCTGATGTGCCCAAATCACCTCTGAAGAAATACCGGGTAGGACTCTATCAATCCTGGCAGTCCAATATGGATGAAGGATGGACCCGGTATGTATTCGACCACAAGGGAGTGACTTATACCACCCTTCACAATAAAGATTTCAAAAAGAAGCAAAATCCTGCTGACCTGATAAAAGATTATGATGCTATCGTGTTTGCCAGTGAAGATGCCAACATCATCAAGACAGGAAAACCTGATCCTAAATCAAGGTGGTCCCGCCACTACACTGAAATGCCCCCTGAATACAGAGGGGGTATTGGAAAGGAAGGAGTTGAAGCGTTGAAGATCTTTGTCGAACAAGGAGGTATTCTCGTCACCCTCAACAATGCCTGTGATTTGATTTTTGATGAGTTCAATGTGCCTGCTGAAAATCTTTTAGATAGAAACTATGAAGACAAATTTTTCTGTCCTGGCTCTATTTTAAGAATCGAGGTCGACAATACTGCCCCGATCGGGTATGGAATGCCTAAAAAAGCTTCAGCAATGTTCTCCCGCCAAAGTCTTGCCTTGAGAACCACAATCCCATCTGGAGAATGGAATAGACAAGTGGTGGCAAACTATCCAAAAAAAAATATTCTCTTGAGCGGCTGGCTCCTTGGAGAAGATATAATTGCCCGCAGAGCAAGTGTCGTGGATGCAAAGTATAAGAAAGGACATATCATCCTTATAGGTTTTCCCTGCCAAAGCAGAGCTCAATCTCATGGGACATACAAATTCCTGTTCAATGCCCTGCTTTATCCGGAGGTAAATTAATAGATTATGAAACTTCCTTTATATAACTTGAATTATTCACGAGTCGAAGTTATATGAGCTTGATGAAATTCAGTTGAAGCTATAATGACATTGGAGATTTGCTTAAAAATATCCATCAAACATCAGCGGAAACAGATTCAAGGTTTAGTTTATTTCCAAAACTTTTTAACCTTTTTACAAAGTAATGTTTAACATAAGCAACATTAAGCCTGTTAAATTAATCAGGTCCTAATTCATGATAAGGAACTCTATATTTGAACAACGTATAAATAATAGAGTTTGTCCTTCATCAACTGTAACTTTCCTCGTTCCTTATGACGAATAATCCGACGATATTAAGGCAAAAGCCATGGCAAGAACTCGAACCAACTTTTTATTCTTCAAACCATTTTTCATATAATACATAGGGAATCCAGTAATTTTTTCATCAGAAACTATTCATAAAAAAAGCGATTTCATTATTATCAATGTCTTTTCAACGATATGCAAGATTTTTTCAAAAAAATAATTGAAAAATTTTTATGCGATTCAGATATAGCTTGTTCTCCGTTCAAATCTTTAACCCCATTCTCCTTTGAGAAAAATAACATGAGATGCAGATTTATGCAGAAAAAGCTATCTCAATTTTTTGTGCCAAAGCACAAAATTGACTTGATTTCTTATATTTCTAGTATAAATTTAATAATTTTTTTATAATAAATTTAAAATAAAAACATGATAAAAAAATTGGAGACAAAGGAATAACAATGGACACAAAATTTTATGTGGATATGGAAGATATTTATGGGGCCCATAATTATGATCCCCTTGATGTTGTCCTGACCAAAGGAAAAGGTATTTGGGTTTGGGATGTGGAAGATAATAAGTATCTTGATTTTTTAAGCGCCTATTCTGCGGTCAATCATGGTCATTGTCATCCCCGGGTCGTCAAAGCTCTTAATGATCAAGCCAAAAACTTGACATTAACCTCAAGGGCTTTCAGAAACAATCAATGGCCTCTGCTCACCAAAGAGCTTTGTGATCTAACGGGATATGAAATGGTTCTGGCTATGAACTCAGGAGCGGAAGCTGTAGAAACAGCCCTTAAAGCAGCCAGGATGTGGGGATACCAGAAAAAGGGAATTCCAGAAAATCAGGCGGAGATCATCACATGTGAGAACAACTTTCACGGAAGAACCATCACTGTTATTAGTTTTTCCACTGAAGAACATTACAAAAAAGATTTTGGTCCTTTCACTCCTGGGTTCATTCAAATTCCCTATGGAGATACAGATGAGCTTGAAAAAGCCATCACTCCTAATACGGCTGCATTTTTAGTAGAGCCCATTCAAGCTGAGGCGGGTATTATCATCCCTCCTGAGGGTTATATAAAACAAGCTAAACAGATATGTGAAAAAAACAATGTGTTGTTCATTGCTGATGAGATACAAACAGGATTGGGGAGAACCGGAAGTTTATTTGCCTGTGAACACGAAGGGGTCAAGCCGGATATGGTTGTTATAGGCAAATCCCTAGGCGGGGGTTGTTATGCTATTTCTGCGGCTATAGCCAATAGAGATATCCTTGGAGTATTCACTCCAAGTTCTCATGGCTCCACTTTTGGAGCGAATCCTCTAGCTTGTGCGGTCGCTCGGGAAGCCTTGCGTGTGATGGAAGAAGAAAATTTTTCTCAGAATGCTGAAGAACAAGGTCAATATTTCATGAAAAAACTTAAAACACTCAAAAGACCCCGTCTGAATCCCATTTGTATGGCGTGTTTTACAGCAGCTCCCATAAATCCTCCCATAGCTGCTGTAGGAGTGAAGGCTTGTTGAAATATAAGCACAAAAACATTAGGAACCCTGCCAATATGGGAAAATATGACAATAAAGCCAAAGACAAAATAGATAATCGCCATAGTAGGAACTAATTTTTCAGCCACAGAACCTATCCGCTTGATCCCTCCTATGATCACAAGGCTTACCAGAACGGTTATGACAATACCAGTCAGTAATTTTGGGACTCCGAATTCACTGTTGAAAGCCAGAGCCATCTGATTGGCCTGCATCATGTTTCCAGTGCCGAAGAGAGCAGCAAAGGCTCCGCATATGGCGAAAGCCATGGCCAAAATACGGCCCAATTTTTTATTCTTTAAACCGTCGTCTGAATTGAATAAAGCCGGTTTTTATAGTCAACCCAGGCACCGACAGCAAAAAGGATAAAAAGCATGTATGACCAGATAAATTCAGCAGAATTAGTGATCAGTTTTGTCAGGCCCATATAAATTTCTTGCATCAGTTTTCTCCTTCAAATTCAGGAAATGGTTTTTCTGTCATTCTAATTTATGGGTAGCTTTATAGCATAAAATCAAAAGGTCTACAAAATGAACTATTCATAAAAAAGCGATTTCATTATTATCAATGTCTTTTCAGCGATATGCAAGATTTATTCAAAAAAATAATTGAAAGTTTTCTTCTTGTTATTAAAATTAACCGTCATTTTTTTGAATATTTCAGTTTAAATCTTTCCTAAGAGGCTAGAAAATAAACATGAATAAGAAAAATAAAGGATGTACACAAATGCAACTAAATGAGAGGGAATTGACAAGAATCAATCCTCAATATCTGCATTATATCTAACAAATAATAATATTGAAAATGACCAGGTTAATCAAGTCAACAAGTAAACAAACGGATTTTGATGATTTTGTTCGAACTCAAAACTACTTGACATGACTTAAGAAATCTGATTATTATTTTATTCAAATAATACTACCAATTAATGATGTAATTAGGAGAAGCTTTAAAATGACTAAATACAAAAAAATTGGTATTTTAGGAGGCATGGGACCAGAAGCAACCGCAGATTTTTATCTCCGAATTATTAGAATATTTCAAAAAAAATATGGAGCAATATACGACTCTGATTTTCCAGAAATTTTAATAATAAACCTGCCCATACCTGATGTAGTAGAAAATCCAAAAGAGGAGGATAAGGTCAGGGAAATGTTGATTAATGCAGTAAAAAAACTGGAAAAATCTGGAGCTGATTTTATAGCAATACCATGTAATACAGTAACATATTACATCTCTGAAATGAAAAAT
>DASRVI010000312.1:0-3402 GCA_035655135.1 Acidobacteriota bacterium
CGATGCCTCCACTATCGCTGAGTTCCTCAAAGATAAATCTCACACCCTCACTCAACAACAGTTCCCCCTTCTCCAACTCAGAGCTCTGGCAAGAGAACGCGAAAGAATCTCCAGCAATATCACTGCACTAAAAAATGAAGAAAGCCTTCCGCTTCCCCTCATATGCTCATCTCCGCTGCTGAGGGCTCCATCGGTCTCTCTTCTCCCATCTACGAAAATATCCTCAAAACCAAAATCACTGTCCTCCTCACACTCCAAGATCAACTGAAAAAAACTTCTAAGCTTCTCATCCAATCCTGTCAGCAAAAGGCCCCTGCTCAAATGCATATCCTCAAATCCATCACCGGAATCAGCGATATCACGGCTTCTCACTTCCTTGCTGAAACAGAAAATAAACATTTCTCCTCATATAAAAAACTCATAGCCTATGCTGGGGTTGATCCATCTGTCTACGAATCCGGCCAGTCTAAAATCAGAGGGGGAATATCCAAACGAGGTAACAAATGCCTTAGAAGAGTTTTCTATATCATGGCCCTCTCTGTGATAAAAAGAAATCATGTTTTTACAGAATATTTCCTTAAAAAAAGATCCGAAGGCAAACCTCTCCGCATGGCCATGTTGGCTGTAATCCATAAACTGATCCGGACTATCTATACTCTCCTGACTAAACAGATACCCTTTAATCCTTGTCATAATTCTTTATAGTTGACTCCTAGAATATAATTAATAAGCAACTTTACATACCAAATTAGTAATGGTTTGATTAATAACTATATTGCCTATATTGCTTTTTGATATTCTCCTTTTAGACATTTGATAAAAAGTTAAGTAAAAAACATCAAGATGTCAAGCAAAAATATCATTAAATGAGAAATAGAACAAATTATTAAGCAAAATATGTTTAATTGTGAAGATAATTTATGTATTTTTGTCTAATTGTTCAATCTGAAGTTTTCTAAATTTAATGTTATAATTATTTCTTCTAGTATATAAAGGTAAAGTAATTTGTTTAACTTGATATTCGGAAATAATATTTTACACAGTAACTGTATATGACAAAAACTACCACGCAGTTTATATTCTAATTAATGTTTGATAGCTTACAGCCTGTCACAAAAATCTTCGCAGCCTTCCTACATTATCCGATTTGTCATTCGAGTTAGGAAATAATCCTTCTATGGCTGAAATTTTAGGATTTGATCCATTGAAAATCCCGCCTACAAAAGAACGTTTTTCTCATTTTCTTAGAACGATCCCTAACAACCAGCTCCAGGAAGTGCAAATCTTTTTAACCCAAAAACTCATTGAAAATAAAGTTATTTCAGGAAAGTCCATCGCACTGGACTCCTGTCCCATAAAAGCCAATGTTAAGAAAAATAATTTAAAGACCTCGGTTAAAGACAGATTTAATAAAAATCGCATACCTTCGGGAGATCCAGACGCTAAATTAGGGATCAGCGTTAAGTTTCCCAAACCCTTTAAACCAAAAATATCCTACTTCTGGGGTTACAGGAACCACACTATCACAGATATCGAATCCGAACTTCCTATCGGGGAAAAACCCTCCCTGCAAACAAAGATGAAAAGAAACAAGCCGTTCCTCTTCTTAAAGAACTGATGTCCTGTTTTAATATGCAGGTTGATAATGTCATCGCCGATGCCAATTACGACACAGAAGAAATCCTTTCTCATATTTATCATAAAATGAAAGCTGCTCCGATTGTGCCACGAAATCTTAGGAGATCAACCAATGAACAGTTCACAGTGAAAAAAGACACAGTTTTATGCCCGGCCCAACTCGAAATGAACAAAAAAGGAAAAATGAAAAGCAAAGGAATCACATATCTGCAGTACAACTGCCCTCTCCATTGGGGAAGGAAGTATTCCGGCCAATACCTTTTCTGCCCAGCACATAATCCAAAATACACCAATCAGAAGGGATGCAATTTTTTGATCCGATTAAATCCGAGCGTCAGAGAAAATATCGGATACAGAACTCAAAAATTTAAAGCTCTATACAATCAGCGAACATCAGCCGAAAGGGTTTATTCCCGTCTCCTTGCCATTACCTTGCAGAATCCTACTGTCATCGGATTGCAGGCGACTGGGAATCATTGCACAACCGCTCATGTTACGGTGTTATTGGTGGCGTTAGCCGCACATCAATTGGGTTATAAAGATAAAATCCGGTATGTGAAGTCTTTCTTACCTAAGTTTGCCGGAAAACTATTTTTGTGACGTCCTATTTGATAGCTTATTGTTAGTATGAATAAAGAGAAACTCAACCTGAGAGTAAAGTTTGATGTGATCGTCTCTTTGCATATGAAAATGTTGCAATCATCATACAGAGAAGGCAGAGCTAATCTTCATGCTCTGGAAGGTCAAATGGAGGCATTCCTCCTGAGTATAAAGGGGACATCAGAAAGGAAGGAGTTGAAGCGTTAACGTTCTGTTGTACCCGGAGGTCTAATAGAGAAGCGAGTAAGGAACAAAAAATTAACTAACAATTCCATGATTGAAGAGGAAAAAAATTAAGATTTATGGATAAGCCAGGCGAACATGGAAAAAAGAAGGGGGACTTGTCCGGGAGTTCTGACTATTCGACTCAACTATGATTTTGGTAAGGTTTAGTGTAGATTAAGAAGAGAAAAATTGACTTGATTGAATCTTGGTTTTCAACTCAGGAGATGATATAATAATTGAAGTTAAATCACTGCTTTTCTAAGAAAATGAAATTAACAAAAAAACAGAAGGAATTCTTAAGAGAGAATTTTGGTCATGAGTCTGATGCAGCTCTGGCGGGACAGATTGGAATATCTGAAGAGTCTGTCCATCAGGCGCTTAAGCAACTTGGATTGAAGAGGACTGAAGCCGAGCTGAGAGACTTACAAGATTCTGAGAGTAAAAAGAAAACGATAAAGAACAAGGTTGATGTCCAAAAAGTACTTTTTTTCCATAAGCCTATTTTCTGTATAGGATTAATAGCACTTTTAGCTGCTGGTTTGATGCTTTTTTTCATATTGACCAAGTGGCGTTCTTCAAGAGAGGATAAATCTATTTCTGATATAGAAAAATTGATGAAGCCTCTTGATGTCTCTGAGCTGAATATACTCTTTTTCACCCTGGACACAACCAGAGCCGATCATTTGGGGTGTTACGGTTACCATAGAGCTGAAACTCCCAACATGGACAGGCTTGCAGAGACCGGGATATTGTTTAAGAATACAACTTGTCAGGTACCCCTCACTCTTCCTTCTCATTCTTCCATATTCACTGGTACTTACCCTTTCTATCACGGTGTCAGGGACAATGGAGGCTTTTACCTTGAATCGGATAGGACTACCTTAGCAGAAGTACTCAAAGAGAACGGTATGGCTACCAGCGCCTTTGTTGGAGCTTTTG
>DASRVI010000313.1:0-6252 GCA_035655135.1 Acidobacteriota bacterium
AAAACGAAAAAAGCCCCCGCAGCTATAGGACCTTATTCACAGGGAATTGAAGCAAATGGATTTGTGTTTGCCTCAGGACAGATTGCCATAAATCCTGCAACAGGAGAATTGAATAAAGGTTCAGTGGAGGAGCAAACACGATTAGCCTTGGAAAACCTTAAGGCGGTTATTGAGAAGTCGGGGTGTTCTTTAGATAATGTTGTTAAGTGTACTGTTTTTTTACAGGACATGGATGATTTTTCTAAAATGAATGAAGTTTATGGGGAATTCTTTAAACCTCCCTATCCCGCACGGGCTGCAGTCCAGGTCGCACGTCTTCCCAAAGACGTCAAAGTTGAGATAGAAGCCATTGCTGTGAAGTCAATTGAATAAAGATTTCAGCTTTATCCACTTATTTTCTTGCCATTATTGTTAGTGAAGTTATATAATGATTGGGGTTATAAAAACATAATTTAAATATCCTAAAATACATGAAAAAAGTACTGATTGTTGAAGACGAAGGTATCGTTTCTCTAGATTTGAGAAACTCTCTTTCTAGTTTTGGAGAAATTGAATCTGAGATTGCTTTCACAGGAGAAGAAGCTCTGAATCTGGTCAAAAAGGATAGATTTGATTTAGTGATAATGGATATAGGACTCAAAGGCAAAATAGATGGAATCGAAACTGCGAAGATTATTTCTAGGGAATATAGTATTCCTGTGGTCTTTTTAACTGGATTTGCAGATAGCAATACAGAAAATAAAGCAAATATCCTATCCCCTGCCGGATACATGACAAAACCTGTGGATGAAGATAAATTAAGGGAAATAATCACTCATATCTTGTTTTAATGATCTTGCCAATTATTCCTTTTCAATTATAATAATATTAAGATGCCAATATATGAATTCAAATGCAGTAAATACAGCCATTAAAAAATGCTTCTGAGATCCTTACTCAATAATTTTGCTATACTCATCATTTAAGTTCAGAGTGACAGAGCTTCTTGACATTCTTTTCCCTATAAGCATAATTTAGCCCTTGTGAGAAATATTATCCGCATTGGTGTTGACACTGGAGGGACTTTTACTGATTTTGTTGTCTATTCTGAGGGTAAAATACATATAAAAAAAATCCCGTCAACCCCAAAGGATCCGTCTGATTCCATTGTCAAAGGAATTTCCAATTATTTAGACAAAAAAAATTGCCTTCAGATGGTCCATGGGACCACTGTGGCCACTAACAGCCTTTTAGAGAAATCTGGAGAACCTATTGCGCTTTTGACCACTCAAGGATTCGAAGATATTATATTCATCGGAAGACAGACTAGGAACCACCTCTATGATCTTAAAGATGAAACCAAAATTCCTCTTTTCCCCCGTTCTCACTGTATTGGGATCAGAGAAAGGACTTCAGCATCTGGAAAGGTTCTAAAGAAAATATCCAAACAAGATATAAAAAAAGCTGTGGAAGCGGTAAAAAAAATCCATGCCAGGGCAGTAGCGGTGTGTTTCATAAATTCATACGCCAATGCAGATAATGAGAAAAAGATCCATAAAGCCTTTGATAAAGAGGGTTGTCTTGTCTCCAGGTCCAGTGAGATTCTGCCCGAGTACAGAGAGTACGAAAGAACAGTGATTACAGCTGTCAATGCTTATTTGATGCCTGTGATAAGCCGGTATTTAATGAATCTAGAAAATTGTTTGGAAAATGTGCATCTTCGAATCATGCAGTCAAATGAAGGACACATATCGACACAAATCGCAAAAAAAGAACCAATAAGAACCGCTCTTTCGGGTCCGGCAGGAGGCGTGGTAGCCGCTTATTATGTCGCAAAGTCAGCAGGATACCATAAGGTAGTCACCTTTGATATGGGCGGCACTTCTTCAGATGTTTCATTAATTGATGGAAAAATTCAAAGGACCAGCGAAAATAAGATAGGTGAATTTCCCATACGCCTGCCTATCATTGATATAAATACAGTGGGAGCTGGAGGAGGATCCATTGCTTATGTGGATAAAGGCGGTTCTTTGAGAGTAGGCCCAAAAAGCGCAGGAGCTGATCCTGGTCCAGCCTGCTATGGCAAAGGAAAAAGCCCCACAGTGACGGATGCTAATTTAGTAGTGGGAAGACTATCAGCCGATCATTTTCTAGGCGGAAAAATGAAAATATTTCCTGAGAGAAGTTATGCAGCTATCAAGAATTTGGGAAAAAAAATAGGTAAATCTGTTCCAGAAGCAGCGGCTGGAATTATTAAAATAGCTAACTCAAATATGAGTAAGGCTATTCGTGTCATTTCCATAGAAAAAGGAATTGATGTGAGAAAATTCGCTCTTTTTTCATTCGGTGGGGCTGGAGGGATGCACGCTGCAGAAATTGCCTTGGGACTCCAAATTCCAGTTATCATCATTCCAAAAAATGCTGGAGTCCTTTCTTCATTAGGACTGCTTTTAGCTGATTCCACCAGAGATTACTCAAAATCAATCTTGAAGATTTTTGATACAGATTCCATTGGAAAAGACCTGAATAAAGAATTCAATAATTTAGAAATAAAAGCAATCTCTGACATGCAAAAAGAAGGTTTTGCTAAACAAAACATAGAGCTTAAAAGGTTTCTTGACCTTAGATATTATGGGCAGTCATTTGAGATCACGATTCCTTACGCAGAGGATTTAAACTGTGTTAACAAATTTCATAAATCTCATGAAAGACTTTATTCATACAGTCATCCTGAACGCCCTATTGAAATTGTGAACATAAGACTTAAAGCAACAGGAAAAACAGAAAGGATCAAATTAGAAAAAATAAGAAAGGAAAAAGCTGAAACTGAAAAAGCTGTGGTAAAAAAGCAAAAAATTTATTACCAGGGAAAACATGAAGTCTCTTCAGTTTATGATCGGTCCTTATTAAAACCTGGAAATAAAATTTCCGGGCCAGCTCTTATTGTTGACCTTGAATCCACAACATTTATTCCTCCTGATTTTAGGGTAAAAATTGATGAATATTTGAATATTATTATGAGTCAAAAGGAAAACATGGATGACTGAATTTGATCCTATTGAACTGGAGCTTTTCAAAAATTTATTTGTTTCTATATCAGAAGAAATGGGAGCAGTGCTGGAAAGAACTTCTCTTTCTCCAAATATTAAAGAACGAAGAGATTTTTCCTGCGCTTTATTTAACAACAAAGGGGAAACTTTTGCCCAAGGCTCTCATATCCCGGTTCATCTCGGTGCTATGCCTCTTTCTGTCCAGGCATCTCTTCATTATTTGAATTTCGAAGACGGAGATGTGGCCTTATTGAATGATCCTTATAAAGGAGGCACTCATCTTCCCGATATAACATGCATATCCCCTGTTTTTATCAATAATAAACTTTCTTTTTTGGCAGCCAATAGAGCCCATCACTCTGACATCGGAGGCATGACTCCTGGTTCAATGCCGTTGGCTACTGAAATATTCCAGGAAGGATTGATCATACCTCCTATAAAATTGGTTAAAAAAGGAAAACTGGATAAGGACCTTCTTCATTTTATTCTTGCCAATGTACGAACGCCAGAGGAAAGAAAAGGCGACCTGATGGCCCAAATAGCAGCTAATGACAAAGGAAGAGCTCGATTGAAAGAGACCATTAAAAAATTAGGATTGGACAAGATACTCCACTATGCTTCTCTCATCCAAGACTATACCGAGAAAATACTGAGAAAAACCATCCAAACCATTCCAAACGGAGAATACGAATTCTCAGATCATATGGATGATGACGGCATTAGTGACAAACCAGTTCCAATAGCGGTCAAGATAAAGATAAAAGGAGACCACGCCATCATCGATTTTAGTTCTTCCTCTGATCAAGTGGCTGGTGGAATCAATGCAAATTCAGCTGTGACATTCTCTGCGGTTTTATATGTGTTCCGTTCCCTTGTGGAAGAAGATATTCCTTTTAATACAGGTCTTCTCAGGCCTTTAGAAATAATCGCACCTAAAGGGTCACTCCTAAATGCTGAATTCCCCTCTGCCACTGCGGGAGGCAATGTGGAAACCTCACAGAGAATCGTGGACGTCCTTCTGGGTGCTCTTTATAAAGCTGTGCCCGATAAAATCCCAGCAGCTAGTTCAGGGACCATGAACAATGTTACTTTTGGGGGTTATAATAAAGAGAGAAAATCGAGGTTCGCTTATTACGAAACCATTGGTGGGGGCATGGGGGCTGGTTTTAATTATGATGGATTGAGCGGGGTTCACACGCATATGACCAACTCTTTAAACACTCCTTTGGAGGCCATGGAAAATTATCTTCCTCTTTATATCCAAAAATATTCCTTAAGGCCTCATTCTGGAGGAGATGGAAAGAATAAGGGAGGAGATGGAATTATCCGAAAGTACGAATTTCGTGTGCCCACCCAGATATCTATAATTTCCGAAAGGAGAAAATTTTCTCCCTATGGGCTGAAGCACGGAAAGAGCGGAAAAAAAGGAGTGAATATGCTGATTCGGGCTGATGGGAAAAGAATAAAATTAGGCTCAAAAGTAAACCTGAAAGCAGAGGCAGGAGATGTTCTCCATATAGAAACTCCGGGTGGAGGGGGTTATGGCAAGAAAGAATAGAATCAGCCACTATGGTCCTGGATTCTTGGTTACTGCTGCGTTTATTGGTCCTGGGACTGTGACCACTTGTTCTATAGCCGGAGCAGATTTTGGATATTCTCTTATTTATGTTCTGATATTCGCCACTGTGACCACTATCATACTCCAGGAGATGACCGGGAGACTCAGCTTGGGTTCAGGGCTTGACCTTAGTCAGTCTTTAAGAGAATACCCCCAAAGTAATCTCACCAGAACAGTATTCATTGTTTTGACTATTACAGCCATATCTCTTGGCTGTGCGGCTTATGAAGCAGGAAATATCATCGGCGGCTCAATAGGACTTGAAATGATCTCTTCCCTACCCCAGAAAATATGGGTATTACTCATATCAGCTGCCTCAGTTCTGTTGCTGAGTATAAAAAAACACCAAATTATTGAAAAAGTCTTGATAACATTGGTTTTTTTAATGAGCGTGTCTTTTATCACCACCCTTATTATCATAAAGCCTGACGTTTCTCTTATTTTAAAAGGATTGATCCCTTCTTTTCCAAAAAATTCTCTTTTCATTGCGCTGGCTCTTGTGGGCACCACTGTGGTTCCTTATAATCTTTTTCTTCACTCCTCAGCAGTAAGAAAGAAATGGAAGTCAAAAAATAATTTAAAAGAATTCAGAAAAGATTTGACATTATCTATATGTCTGGGAGGATTTATATCTGCATCCATTGTGGTGACTTCAAGTGTGGCTTTTTTCCAAAAAGGCATCCATATCAACAGTGGAGCTCAACTTGCCCAGCAACTTGAGCCTCTTTTCGGTCCTTTGACTACTTTTCTTTTTGGGATGGGATTTTTTGCGGCTGGAATGAGTTCTGCGGTCACGGCTCCGTATGCCGCTGCCTTTGCTGCTTCAGGAGTGTTGGGATGGACAGAAAAGAATACAAGATCATTTCGGTTGGTATGGATAGGAGTCATTTTAGTGGGATTGGTGGTCTCACTGTTTGATTTCAATCCCATTTCCGTTATTGTTTTTGCTCAGGTAGCCAATGGGGTTATCCTGCCGGTGGCTTCAATATTTTTATTAATGGTCCTCAATGATAGAAAAAAGATGGGAAATCTAGCTAATAACTTTAAAAATAACTTATTAGGCGTCGTGGTGATATCTATTGTGTCTTTTATCGGAATATGGAATATCGTTAAGCTATTTGTCAAATAAACGAAAAGAAGTTTAGATTTATTCTTTTAAAGACCATTCCACTGCTGCCCGGGCATGAATGAAAGTGGTGTCATATAAAACGATATCATAGTCTTTTTGCTTCACTAACAGAGGAATTTCCGTACAGCCCAGTATGATCCCTTCCGCACCTCTGCTCTGTAACGAAGCGATGATTTCCTTGAACTTATTTTTTGAAGCATCACTTATTTCACCCTGAACCAGCTCATCGTATAATATGTGATGGACAGCTTTTCTTTGTTCTTCAGCAGGAATGACCACATGAATCCCATGTTCTTCGGTCAGTCTTCCTTTATAGAAATCCTGCTCCATGGTGAATTTAGTACCGAGAAGGCCAACCATTTTCTGACCTCTGTTTTTTATCTCTTCAGCCGTGACATCTGCGATATGAAGTAATGGAATATTGATATTTGATTGCACTTCAGGAGCCATTTTATGCATGGTGTTGGTGCATATGA
>DASRVI010000314.1:0-2781 GCA_035655135.1 Acidobacteriota bacterium
TTCATCGGCAAGAATGATTTTCGGGTCATTCACGACGGCTCTTGCAATGGCTACTCTTTGTTGTTCTCCATAGGATAGATGTTTGGGGTATTCCCACATTTTATTATGAAGATTTACCATCCGCAAAGAATAAAAAACTCTCCTTCTGATTTCTTTTTTAGGTACCCCCAGAACCCTGAGGACTATGGCCACATTATCAAAAACTTTTTTATGAAAAAGGAGGCGGAAATCCTGAAATACAATGCCCATAAGACGTCTGAGGACATATATTCTATGATCAGGTATTTTTAATATATTCCTTTTGTCAACAAGTATTTGTCCTTGAGTGGGAAGGATCTCTCGGTAAAGAATTTTTAAAAGAGTGGTTTTTCCTGAACCACTGGGCCCTGTGATAAAACAAAAATCTCCTTTCTTGATTTTCATAGATACACCAGAGAGAGCCCAATTGGGTCTTTGGTACTGTTTCCATAGATTGTAAACTTCGATCATTTTTCTCTTTCTCTAACCATGTTGATATTCTGACATTTATCTATTATATCGGTCTAAAATCTCTAATAAAAGTATATTTATCATTTCCGGGTCTGCTTTTCCTTTTGTCTGTTTCATGACCTGCCCAATAAGATATTTAATGACCTGGAACGCCGGGATATTTTACTGTTTGTTCAAAATAGTTTTGATTTAGTGAGAAGTTATGCATGGATTTCAAGCCCTATTATTGGTGTGAATCCAAGGCCCTACATAGAAAATTATAACATAATATTTAAAAGAAAAGGTACATGAACCACCCAAACAAAAGAGCACCTATGGTCATAATCAAGAAAAGAGAGATAAAGTACTTCACTTGCTCTTTTATGCTGTTTTTTCTTATCAGGGCAAGCACGACACAGACAAGGGCAGCATAGATAATCATTGAAAGGAGATGACTTTTAAATATCATTTCTTTTTTCCGGATAAAATATCAAAAGCATCCAGGGCAACGAGATAATTAAGTAAACCAGCCCCAGCAATATAAGTTGTCCCAAATTCAAATGTCATTTTTTTCAACACACCAGATCCAAAGGAGAATAGTTTTGAGAGAAAATAGAGAGATCCATAACCCAAGTCAGAAAAAAAAGCCAGAATGGTAAGTGGATTCTCAGCTTGTAAAGGGTAAATCTTTCCTCCCATGATTAATCCGAGGGAAGCCATAAGAGTAATGCAGACAAAGAAAATAAGAGCTTTCCAGTATTTTCTTGCTAATAAATGGCCTAGTCCGGGAATAAACCAGCCGAGTATAAGTCCTGAAATCGCTTTAAACATTTTTCTTGATTTTAATGGAAAATAATAAAAGAAAACGAAAATTAAAGCAAGAACAAAAGTATTACAGACAGAACATTTCAATGCTTCTCTTCGTTTATATAAAGTATCATGCTATAATAAATCAATCTGAATCCAAATATCCGCACTCATGTATCCATAGATTTTATATTCAGCCTGGATTATTCATAAAATAATGGCGATTAAAATAAAAAACACAACAGGAAAAATGTCCAAGATATTGTTCTTGAAAAAATCTTATACATAGCTGAAAATAAAATAATAATGAATATATCGCCCTTTTTTCATGAATAGGTCAGGTGAGTTAAGTGTTTATAAAATATAAGATAGGAAGAAAAAAATGAGAAATCTCCAGGATATTGCTAAAGAGTCGCTGTTAACTCACAAGCAAATCAAAAAAATAGAACAAATCATACTGGAAAATAAACAGTTTTCTAAAACCGCTGTCAGGGATGAGATAGATTGGTTCACTACCAAATTGGGAATGCCTTCTTATTATTTTGAAACCACCCCCTTAAAAACCATTGCCGCTCATATAGAAGCCCTAAAAGCAGCAGAGATCATGGCTTCTGTAAAAGCAGGAATGGAATTTGATATTGATCTCAAGACTGAGTCAAAAAGCGAATCTCTCTATTTAGTTGTGGATGAGCATGACAAAGCTATGGAGATCGAAAGACGCATAGAAAATAAATACCCAAACTATCGGGTCCAGTCATACAGAACTTCTGGAAAAGCTTCAGGACATAAACACCTGCGTATGTATCTGGTATACAAGCCCAAAATAAATTTGGACAAAAATCTTTCTGAAGAAACGGATCTCAAAAAAATCGCGTGCAAGGATTTTTTGGAAACAACCACTGAAAAGACCTATGAAAGATATCAGCGTATTATGGAGAAAACCAAAGGATGGGAAACCACACTTATAGAAGTCAGCGAAAAAAAGGAAACCAATGAACATCGTATCATGATCGTCTGTGATAGAGATTCGAGTTATCGATTTTTTTCTAACATATCTGATGTTGTCAACTCTTATGACCTTGTGACAAAAAGGAAATATATAGAACAGTTTGCTAACGGGAAAACAGTTTATGTTGTTTATTTAAATAAAGTCAAAGACACTGAATTGCTGAACAACATAACTGAAGACATAAGTTTGGTTTATGTCATCCCTGAAAGCCCCCTTTTGGAGCTTTTTAAGCAAAAGAAATTGAGTGCTCAGGAGATGGTCTTTGGTGTATCTGCATGGAGCTTTGTTCATCAGTTTTTATCCAGTTATAACGAGGAATATATCAAGTTATCTGAAGCTTTAAAAGAATCGCCAGAACTTCTGGGAACCCTTCGGACCTTAAAAGTAAGACTGGCCAAAGACACTTATACAGAAAACAAAGTATGGGATTCTTTTTTGAACAACTATTATTATCTGAAGTCTTTATATGCTCTTTTTGATAAGAAATTCGATCCCAC
>DASRVI010000315.1:0-2095 GCA_035655135.1 Acidobacteriota bacterium
AACAATAAGAGCCAATCCTTAGAGAAAGTCTCTCAGAATTACCCGGAGATCATGCTCAAGACCAACAATGTTCAAAATTAAGAATCCAAAATCTTCTCATTCTAAAAGCCTCTCTCTTTGTTTTCTTTTTGATTAAATTAACTTTTTTTGCAACTTTTTCTTTGATTTTCAGTATCTATTAATATGAATAGTTTGATGAGAACCATTTTAAAAAAATATACGGGGATGAAAAATGACATTTCTATCTAGAATTGAAGAGATCCTGCTTTTAGCGATCTGGAAATTAAAGGAAGATGCTTATGGGATTGCTATCCGCCGTCAGGTGGAAAGAGATACCGGGATCTCCTGGTTGTCTGAAGCCATCTATGCGCCTTTGAGCCGGCTTAAGGAGAAGGGGTATGTCACATCCATAAAAGCCGAGAGATCCACAGAGAAAGGCGGACGGCCCAGGATCTATTACCGGCTTACACCTTTCGGGTTGGACAGATTGAGCTCTGTTCAAACAGTCACCAGGTCTCTTTTGGAGGGGATACCGGATTTAAAAAAAGTAATGAAAAATGAATGAAAAAAAGTATGGGTTAACTAAATTCTCCCGATTCTGTTTGGATTTATTTGATGACGAACATATGCGGGAGACCATAATTGATGATATGGAGGAGCAGTATGAGTGGGACAGGAAGAATAAAGGCCGGTTTCTTGCCGGATTAAGCTGGCTGTTCTCTCTCTTTATAATAATGGTAACATTTTTCATAAAGTCAGGTATTTGGAGGGCTATCATGTTTGAAAATTATATAAAGACCACCCTGCGAAATATAAAAAGACACAAAGGGTATTCCTGTATAAATATTGCGGGGTTGGCTGTAGGCATAGCCTGCTTTCTGATTATAACAATGTGGGTGCGCGATGAACTCAGCTATGACCACTGGCACGAACACGCTGAAAACACCTATATGGTTACTTTCATAGAGCCGGGATCTGCGAGATTTTCTATCTATGGGTGCGGGGCGATCGGTCCGGCCTTATTTGATCAATATCCGGAGGTCACTCATTTTTCCAGGCGTTTCGGCCCGATGAGTTCACCGCTGCGCTATGAGGAAAAGGTCTTCAGCGGAGATGTGTCCGGAGTTGATCCCGGTTTTTTTGACATCTTCAGTCTGGATTTTCTGCACGGTTCACCAGAGGGTGCGCTGAGCACGCCTGATTCTATCGTTCTTGCTGAGAGAACAGCTCTGAAATACTTTGGAAATGAAAATCCACTGGGAAAAGTCATGAATTTTGAATGGTGGGGAACATGGCATGATTTCCGTGTGACGGCTGTTATTGCAGACCTGCCCGGAAACACCCATTTGGAATTCGACTATTTGCTTCCGATCGATTTTGTTACCCTGTCCGGGATGACAGTCGACACTTGGGATGCGATAGCCTACAAAAATTACGTGAGATTGCGGAAGGATGCTGATGTTGATCAATTAAACGCCAAGATCTCAGGGATTATGCGGGCGCATGTTCCGGAGTGGGAATCAGATGTGAACCTTTTTCCTATCAAGGACTTTCATCTCCATTACAGTACTTCAGGAGCGAAAACGGTCACTTATGTTTTGGTCTTTTCAGTGATAGGAATCCTTGTTCTGGCCATGGCCTGTATTAATTTTATTAACCTGACCACTGCCTTTTCAGCCAGGAGGGCGCGCGAGGTGGGGATGCGAAAAGTGATCGGAGCCAAGCGGAGTCAGCTGGTCCTTCAGTTCCTGGGTGAATCGACGATTTTGACTTTAGTTGCGCTTGTAGGATCATTGCTGCTGATCTGGCTTTTGCTTCCTGCGGTCAATGCTGTCAGCGGCAAATCGCTGGCGCTGCGCCTGGATGGGACTCTCTGGATGCAGATGATAGCTGTAGTCCTGCTGGTAGGAGGGGCAGCCGGTCTTTATCCGGCCCTCAAACTTTCGGGCTTCTGTCCAGTCTCAGTTCTCAGGCGTACCTCCACTTCACGGGGCGGAAATCCTCTTTTTCGCAAAATTTTGGTAGTGATTCAGTTCAGTATATCCATTTTTCTAATCATATCCTCGGTAGTGGTCCTGCAGCAGTCCCTTTTCAT
>DASRVI010000316.1:0-8235 GCA_035655135.1 Acidobacteriota bacterium
AACCAGAAAAGCAAGGGAAGCAAAGGCCAGAAGAGTGAATATTCCTTTGTAAATTTTTTCTTTTACTCTGTACATATCATCTTCTGGCCCTTGCCAAAAAAAAATTATATATTATTTTACAGCCACGTATCCAGCTTTTTCTGCCAGTTTTTGTCCTTCCTCACTCAACACAAAATCAATGAAATCTTTAACCAATCCTTGGGGGGGTCCATCTGTATACATGTACAATTCTCTTGCCAGTTTATAAGATCCATCCACCACATTGGCTTTAGTGGGTTCCACTCCATCCACAGACACAGGTTTGACTGAAGAAGAAAGATATCCCAATCCCACATATCCAACAGCCCCTTTTGTCCGGGACACTGTCTGGGCTACAGCCTGGTTAGAGGCTTGAAGCAGAGCATCGGGTCTGACTCTTTCATCATCTAACGCCAATTCATTAAATGTCTCAAAAGTTCCACTGGCGCTGTCACGGGAAATAACCACGATTTTCATATCCTTTCCGCCCACTTCATTCCAGTTTGAAACTTCACCGGTGTAGATCTTTTTAATCTGGTCCAAGGAAAGACCATCCCCTGGATTAGAAGGGTGAACAATCACAGCGATTCCATCCAAAGCCACCACATTTTCATAAGGATCTATGCCATTTTCCTCTGCCTTTGTGATCTCTTTGTCTTTAATAGGTCGGGAAGCATCAGCAATATCACAGGTGCCGTCAATCAAAGAAGCGATCCCCACACCTGAACCACCTCCTTGAACAGAAATATTAACTTCTGAATGTTTGTTCATGAAAGCCTCAGCACAGGATTGTGAGACAGGAAGCACAGTTGTGGATCCCTTAATGGTCAAATTTTTGGCAGCAAAGGTGGGAACAATAACCATTAATCCCACGGTCAGCACAGCTGCCAGGACAGTAAATCCTAACTTACTTTTAATCATTTGAATTCTCCTTTATATTTATAATTTATTCCATCCTATTATCCTGGATTATTCACGAGTCAATGTTCCTCGCCATTTTTTTATGAATAGTTCAGGTTATTTAAATTTCCAAAAAAAGGTAAGATTGATATAAGCATCGTCTTCAGGTTTATCACCCTCATCCGGCTCATCATAGAATGCGTACTTGACATTGGGAATGATCCAGATGCTTTTGGCGATTTCATAACTGATTCCAGCGATGATCAAGTTAGAAGGAGCCGCCTTAGAAAACGGAATGTAGGAAACGGTCTTTTGCACAGGTTCTTCCAGCATCTTATCATAACGGGCGATGATATCCATCTTTTCAGAAGCAGAAATCACAGCAAATCCGGAAAAAATGCTCCAATCTAAATCTGTGTCTTCATGGTCATAATGGCGGTTAGCGTACAGGAGTCCGATCCGGCCCCAGTCACCCTGGTAAGCCGCAAATCCCTGATAAACAGTGTAGTTCTTCTTGTCCTTGGTGGTTTCATAATCTCCGTAAGCTTCCAGAAGCAGCCCTTTGACTGGTTTGAAAGCAAGTGCTCCGTAGATTTTTTTCCCTTTGTTGGTCTCTGATTTGTTGGATTCACCGTTTCCAAAAAGAAGATTGTAAGAAACCGTTCCGTTCTTGTCCAGGTCTCCCTGGAGTCCGATACCGAAGTCTCTGGAAGAGCCCAATTTCATCAGGTCTAAAGGAGTTTTTTCTAATGATCGGTAACCCCAAATATCTTCCACATTACTTCCCCAGGTAGGAGCGCTGACAATACCAAACACCAAATTCTGTCCTCCGCCTATGTCGGCATTCAGCCAAGCATCTTTGACCGCTGGAATCAACTTGTCTTTTTCATCAAAATCTCCAGGGCTGTTCATTTCCAATCTGAGTCTCATCTTGATCTTGTCCGTGAGCTGGTTGTTGTAGGTGAAGTAAATTCTACGGAACCAGAATCCGTTTCTGCCTTCATAGTCTTCGTTGTGGTGAGAGGCCACATAGTAGTAGTCACCGAACATGTACCCTTTGAAGCTTCCCTGGGCGAAGCTCATGCCCGAAAGCAGGCTCAAGGCGAGCACAACACATACCAACAAACTAAGTTTTCTCATAAAAAACCTCCATTAAGATTTGCTTTGTTAAAAGCAGAGGGGATTATGCGGGTTTTTTGTTAAAAAGAGATAAACGTTGTGTTAATTTTATGTTAATTTTTTAAATAACCTGGATTATTCACGAGTCGAGGTTTTATATAGCTAACTGAAATTCAGGTGTAGCTGAAGCGACTTTGAAGATTTAGCCTTCTGAGTGCTGTGTTTGAGGGAACTCAGCGTAGCTGAGCTGGGAGCATGTTTGACCCACGGACGGGGGGAGTTGCGCAGCAGCCGAAAACACAGTGCGAAGAATGGCGTTAAAAATCTGAACGGAGCACAAGCTATGCCTGAATTTCAGATCGGCTCGCCTGTAAGGTAAAAAAATGGCGATTAAAATTAAAAATAAAAAACAAGAAAAATGTTCAGATAATGGTTCTTGAAAAAAATCTTGTTTAGGGCTTAAACAAAATTCATCATTAAAACATCGCCATTTTTTTATGAATAGTTCAGGATAATAGAGATGATGACTCAAAATCTCAACTCATTGCTTTACCTCCATCATCCATCTATGATAAATAATTAGGATAAATAATAAAAAATTAGAAAAATAGAAGTTGAAGGAGAGGAGAGTTAAATGGAAACCCCGGATATTTTGGAAAGAGGAAACTGGGGCTCTAAAATAGCCTTTATTTTCGCTGCCTCTGGTTCAGCTATTGGCCTGGGAAGCATATGGCGGTTCCCCATTATGGTGGGACTAAACGGAGGAGCCATCTTTGTTTTTTGTTATATCCTGTCTGTATTCTTCATCGGATTTACTGTGATGCTAGCCGAGTTGACTATAGGGCGCCATTCCCAAAAAAATCTAGTGGGAGCCATGAAATTCATAAAACCTGGGACTCCTTGGAAAGGAGTGGGCTTTATGGGGATTATCACAGGAATCTTCATCCTTTCCTACTACTCAGTGGTGGCAGGATGGGCTGCAGGGTATCTCTATAAGACCATCAAAGGGGCTTTCATGGGAGAAGTCTCCTGGGAAGCTTCAGATGCCCTATTTAAAAGTTTTGCTGCTGACCCTCTGGCAGTACTGATTTTTTTGTTTTTGATCATTGCTGTCACCACATTTGTAATATGTAAAGGAGTGAAAAGTGGCATTGAAAGATGGTCAAAAATCCTGATGCCGGTCCTTTTTGTTCTCATCATCATTCTTTCTATCCGGGCCATCACTCTTCCCGGTTCTGGAACAGGATTATCTTTTTACTTGAAACCTGATTTTTCCGGGTTCAACCTCAATGTGCTTTTCTATGCTGTGGGACAGGCTTTTTTCTCTTTAAGTCTGGGCATGGGAACCATGACTGTCTATGGAAGTTACATAACCAAAAAAGATAATTTGATTTCATCTGCGGGATGGGTTTGTTTTTCCACCACATTGGTGGCCCTTCTTGCTGGAATCATCATATTTCCCACGCTTTTCCATTCACTGCAACTGACTCCGGAACAGTTTAAACAAGAATTCGAAGTGAGCACCGGACTCATGTTTCAAGCCTTTCCCATAATTATATCAAAAATGCCTGGAGGTTATATCTTTGGAATCATGTTTTTCTCTCTTCTTCTCATAGCCGCTCTCACTTCAACTATCTCTCTGCTGGAAGTTCCCACTTCTTATCTCGTTGATGAGAAGCAATGGAAAAGAAAAAACGCAGCCATACTCATCGGAATCATATCATTTATACTGGGAATCCCCTCAGCTCTTTCAAACGGAGGAGTAAAATTTTTAACAAAACTGAATGTCATGACCATTATGGACCTGATATTCGGCAATATCATGCTTGCCCTGGGAGGAGTGCTGATAAGCCTCTTTCTAGCCTATTCTTGGAAAGTAAGGAATTCTCTCAAAGAAATCAGCATTGGAAGCCAAAGGTTTAAGTTAAAATCGCTGTGGACTTTTAATATCAAATATCTGGCTCCTGCAGCAGTGACATTCATCATTATTTTCACCATCATCAAAAGTATAGTATAATGAAAAAGTTTTATCGTTATATTCATCTGTACAGGAGGTTTTTTGTTGGCTGACAAACCGCGCCGTAAATTGAATCCAGTAACCTTTTCCCTCAAACTCATAGTGAGTTTGAGCATCCTAGCGCTTATTCTCATTTTCAAAACATCCATAAAAGAGGTTCTAAATGTATTGAAAACCGTCAATATATGGTGGCTGGCTGTGTCTTTTTCTCTTCACGGATTGGGTCTTCTCATCAGCGCAATCCGGTGGCAGATACTGGTCAAGGCTCAGGGAGACAGTGCCCCTCTCTCCTTTCTGATCAAGTCCTACCTGGTGGGCAATTTCTTTAACACCATACTTCCTTCCCGGATTGGCGGTGATGTGGTCCGCATATGGGATGGATCCAAATATTCAAAAACAGTATTAAAGTCCTCCGCAATCATCCTGGTAGAACGCCTCAGTGGAATTGTCGTTCTGTTTTTATTTGCATTTGGTGCTGCTATCTTCCGATTAGACATGGCACAAAAAATTCCGGTTATTTGGGTATCCTTGGTTATTGGCTTTTCTGGATTAGTCGCGATTCTCTTTTTCTTTACTCCGTTTATTGAAGTAATAATCAATAAGATCCCATCAAAAGGATTTTTAAAAAAAATCATTCAAAAAACAATTGAATTCCGCAGCACCATCATTTTTTACAAAACCAAAAAATCAGCCTTGTTCAAAGCTTTTGTTTGGGCCTTCCTGCTTCAGGCTAATGTGATCCTTCATTTTTTTCTTATTGGAAAAGCCCTTCATCTCAACATAAAATTCATTGACTACCTTGTTTTTATTCCCATAGTGATGATCATCCAGCTCATTCCTATAACCATCAATGGACTGGGACTGAGAGAAGGAGCTTACATAGAAATATTCGAATTCTATGGTATTGCTCCTGAATCTGCTTTCTCCTTTGCTCTCATAGATGTCGCGTTTATGCTTATCATTGGAGTTATTGGTGCTATAATATATGTAACCAGAAAATAAGATGACGTGATATATTAAAATGATCATCAGTTTTTAAAATCCAATGAAACGATTTACGACTCACTTTGCAATCTTTTTCATCTTATCCTTCATATCAGCTCCTTTTCCTATTATCGCCCAAGATGTCTCAGAATATGAAAAACGTCTTGCAGAAATCTCCAGTCAGATAAAAGACATAAAGAAAAAAATCACTGAGGAAGAAAGAAGAAAATCTTCAATACTCTCACAGCTGAGTCAAATCAGATTCCAAAAAAAATTACTTAAGAATGAAATCGCCTTGAATCAAACAAAACTTGATAAGGCTGATCAGGAACTTTCAGCATTAGAGAAAAAAATTCCCTCTATCCAGACAAAACTGGAAAAAGAAAAGCAAACCGTTAAGAAAATATTGGTGGCCCTCTACAAACATGGGAAAATTGATTATTTTGAACTCATGCTTAAAGTTGAAAATGTATCCCATTTTTTGACCGAAAACAAACATCTCACCACTCTAGCAAGACATCAAGAAACAATCATTTCCGAGTATTTTGAAACTTTAAATGAATTGAAACAATCCCTTTCCAAAGCTGAAAAAAAGAAAGATGAAATAAATTCTTTAATCCTTATTTCAGAACAAAAAAAGCAAGAACTCATCGCTCAAGAAAAAAAGCAGCAAAATCTTATTAATAAAATAAACAACAATAAAGAATCCTATCAAAAAACCATGAATGAACTTCAGGAAAGAGCGGAACAGCTGAAAAATCTTATGGAGAAATTACTTAAAAATCCAAGCTCCTTTCCAGTTAAATTGATTCCCATGTATGAAAAAAAAGGGGGTATACCATGGCCTTTACCAGGAAAAGTGGTTTCATCATTTGGGCTTAAAAGGCATCCCAAATTCAATACCATAACAAAAAACAATGGGATAGAGATCTCCCCAACAGACAACTCTGTGGTAAAGAGCATACATCCCGGCATTGTTGTTTATACGGACTATTTTCATGGTTACGGCAATTTAGTCATTATAGACCACGGCATGTCCTACTATTCTCTTTACGGTCACTGCTCGAATTTTTTTGTTAAAAAAGGAGATGCAGTGAATTCCGGACAGCCTATTGCCCTGGTGGAAGATACCGGTTCTCTTTCTGGAAAAAGCCTCTATTTTGAGATCCGCTATAAGACCAAACCTCTCAATCCCTTGAAATGGTTGAAATAAAGATGATAGAATTAGGGTTTATATAGGTTAATTAATAATGAGTGCCAAAAGAAGAAGGATATTCCTTTTTACATTGTTAGGTGCAGCCAGTCTGTTTTTTTTGCTGGAAGGAAACCTTTTAAAAAAACCCCGCACATTTTTGGAATCAGATGACAATTTTATCATACTGGCTAGAGCCATAAACGTAATCAAAAGCGAATATATTGAGGAACCCTCCCCCAGCAGAACCATGGAAGGCGCTTTTAAAGGATTAGTCAATTCCCTGGACATCTGCTCTGGTTATTTAAATAAAAATGACACCCTAAAGTACAAACAACTCTATGGAAAACCAAGCAGTGAAACAGGAATCATACTCTTTAAAACCAGCACTTCTTTTCCTGTGATTATAGGCATTAAAGAAAATTCTCCTGCAGAAAAACAAGGGCTTCAATTAGGAGATACCATAGGGGCTGTTAATGGGATGTCCACATTAGAGATGAGCATGATAGAGGCTAACCTCACACAAAAAAGTGAAAAACCTGACAGCATCAAGATTAAAATTCTTAAAAGAACCGGAGATGAAGAAATCAGCATTCAGAGAAGGCCGGTTCATCAATCTTTATACTCTTTTGATCCTGATAAGGGGCCTGGAGGAATTCTAAAGATCAATGCTCTTTTCTCACCAGTAACTGAAGAAATCAAACAGATTGTGATTCCCCAAATTTCAGATAAAAAACAACCTTTGATCATTGACTTCAGATGCTGTGATCAGGGAGACTTAAAAGAAGCCCAAAATCTTATCAATATCTTTTTACAAAAAAAGAACATTGGTTATATAGAAACAAAAGAAAACAAAAAAGAATCTGTCCCGTGTATGAATCCAGCATTGCTTGGGGAAACGCCTCTATATATATGGACAAACCAGTCCACCATGGGAGCCTCTGAAGCCGCAGCCAGTGTTCTAAGAAAATTCAGAGATGCAAAGGTAATAGGGGCAGAGACACCCGGCCTCATGGCAGTCAAAACACTTGTTCCGTTAACCGATGGAAGTGGGGTTGTTCTCACCACGGGTTTGTTCCATCCTTATTCCAAAACAGAAACTTGGAGAAAAGGAATCAATCCCGACTTTAAAATAGAGGGAACTGACTTGAGCTTTGAGGTCTATCTAGAAGCGACTCTTAAGTCACTCTCAGAAGTATAAATTGGATAAACCTTTTAATAAATGAGGTATCAGCTATTTTTTGAATAAACCTGGTTGATGAGAGATACTCATAAATTCCTAACTGTTTATTTGGTGTTGTGTTGTTTGGCTTTGACCTCATTCCTAGGACTTGACTATATCGCTTGGAAAAAACAAGAAAAATCATTTGTGTTTTCTTTTTTTTCTAAGAAAAAAAAGATTTCTGAAAACCAAAAAAATCTCATCCATATAGTTGACCAGATGCTTATTTCAACCCAAATCCCAGAAAAAGGCATAAACAAATATACAGATAAGCAGGGAATATGTCACATCATGGACAGCCTTGACATAGAAAAATACAGTCTTCTTGAAAAAAACCTTGAGGAAAGCTTTTTTGAGATCAACGCCACCATCCAAAAAAAAAGAGAGCAGCAGAAAAAAGAAAAAAAGTACCTTCTGTGGGAAGTGAAGAAAAAAGGGGAAATTCTCTTATTTCTCCTTTTCTCTATTGAGCCGGAAAAAGAGAAAAAGCCAGAACTCTTTTATGCCCCAAAAAACAGTGCCGCTTTAATTATCGATGATATGGGATACTCAATGGATAATATAAAAGACCTCTGTTCCATGAAAAAAGACCTAACCATAGCTGTCCTTCCTTACAGCCCTTACGCTGAAGAAACAGCAAATCTCGCCCACCATAATGGACTTGAAGTCATTCTTCACTTACCCCTTGAATCTATGAATAATATTTATGACAACAATCACACACTGGGAATCATTAATTCCAGGATGGATCAAAAGGAAATATTAGAGGTCCTCAACGCTAAT
>DASRVI010000317.1:0-4962 GCA_035655135.1 Acidobacteriota bacterium
ATTTTTATCCGCGGATCGATATTTAGTTGAGTTAATGGATAAGGGTTATCTGTTTCAGAGTGAATCAGACTCATGCTTGCCCTCTGGCAATATAAAAAGACGGTTTATCCATGATGGAGAGATTTCGAAAGCCTGCGTTCATAAAAAGATTTTCCATTTCTTTTTGTTCTGGAAGAAGATCTTGAGTCACAGGACCTTTGACTTTTTTATGAAACGCATTGAGCTCTTCCCGGCTCATGTTATGAGCGATAACTAGAGGACTATCTGGTTTCAGTATTCTGTTGAACTCTTTAAGGGCTTTTTGTTTGTCCGGGATATGGGGCAGAAGGGCAAAACAGATCACTACGTCAAAGGATTTGTCTTGGAAAGGGGCCTGTTGGGCATCGGATTGGATAAAACAGATATTTGGGTCTGCATATTTTTCCTTAGCGATTTTCAGCATTTTTTTGGCAAAGTCCATTTCCACAATTTCCCCGGTAGGACCAATTGATTTTATTAAAAAAGGAATGAGCCTTCCAGTGCCGCATCCTGCATCAAGAACTCGATCTCCTTTTTTAACAGGAAGATACGGGATCAATTTTCTGAGTTTGGATTGTTCTTTTTCACACCGGTGCTCTTTCTCCCAATTCTGAGCAACGTTGTTGAAAAAAGTTTTACGGTCCATTTGAGTTCACTCCATAAGGGATATATAGGCCATCCGATGGCTCAGTTTTTTTATTAAAGGAGGAATGATAAGCATGATGAGTGCGATTCCAGGTAGGCCCCGGATGACTGAGGCCCATCCCAAAACATTTTCCGGAAGGTCAAGCCATTTTGAAATCACAATCACAGCAAGAAAAAGCACTATCCTGTCTGCCAATAAGGTTATGATCAAAGTCAAGTAAGAATTGATCCGGTATTTCTGGTAAAGAAGGGAAGGAATCCCTGCTAAAATCACTCCTTCGGCCATCATGATAAAGGCTATGGGAGGGAAAAAGGGAGGCATGCCGGTTAAAAGAGCGGAAAGAAGGGGTGATATGAGTCCCACCACAAGGGCGACCACAGGAGCTATCAGAAAGCCAGCAGCAATGATGGGAAAAAACATGGGTAGAAAGGCGCTCCCCAATCCTACAGCATGAAAAAGAATGGGAATGACCAGAGCAAGGGCTAAAAACAGCCCACCCAATACCACATCTCTCCCCTGATAGCTCATGGGATTATTTTGATTCCAAGATTAAGATTTCGTCCCGGCATGGGATAGACTCCAGATGCGATTCCAGGGAGATCAACAAAAATATTGTAGTTTTTATTGAGTAAATTGTTTATATCCAGAAAGATTTTTACTTTTTGAGAGATGTTAAAGCCCATTCTGGTGTTGAGAAGAAAATAGCTGGGAAGCGGTCGGGTTGAAAAATCTCCGGCATAATAATCCGTGACATACTGACCTTGTAAAGATACGAAATAGGAAGATTCCTCCCAGCGGAGAGAAAGATCCGTTTTATGGCCGGGTCTTCCTTTGGTTTTTTCTCCTGCATCCAGGTAAGTGTAGAAAAGGCGGAATGATAGGTTCTGGTTTATGCTGGCTCTGAGAGCCGCTTCAATCCCGCTAAAAACAAATTTTCCTGTGTTTCTGAATTGAAAGAGTGGGGGAGGGGAATCATTGGGTTGGGTCTCAATAAAGTTTGAACCTTTCATATGAAAACAGTTCCCGTCAAGAATAAGCCAAGAAAAGAGATTCTTTTTAAATCCCAGCTCATAGTTCCAAAGAATTTCAGGCTCGAGTTCAGGATTAGCTGCAGGAAACATATAAAGCTCATTTAACTGGGGAGAGCGAAATCCCTTGCTTATGTTCCCTCTTATAGAAGTGGAGTCATTTATTTGATACACCACTCCCCACTGAGGAGAAAGTTGAAGGCCGTATACAGAATCTCTATGGAGCCTTAAACCCGTGGACAGGATCCATTTTTTCCACAGCACATATTGATCGTGAACAAAGACAGCCTGTTCGTTCTTCTGCCATTCTCCCTGGGGAAAGTTGTAGCTTTTTCCTCCCAGAAAACGAAAATCGCCTCCTATAGTGAGTTCATTGTTGGCTATATGTTTGCTGGTGTACCGGACCACTCCTCCGTTAACATAATCCCTGGAATGCCAGCCGTCAGAAAACCGATGATGTCCGAAGTTGGAGTAAAGTTTGAGAAAGATCTCATCCTCGGGATTGTTTTTTCTGAGGCTGAAATCAGCAGCACTTCTTTTATAGTCATTCCAGAAATCAGATAGAGGATAATCAAGAGAGCCAGCTTCGTATTTTTTACCGTCAAAGTATTTGACCTGAAAGCTGGAAATCAAATTTTCAGCCCATTTGTACTGAACCTTTCCGGTCAGGGCATTTCCTTTATAACCTGAATTTTCCCTGTGGCCGTCACTGCTTCTTTTGTCCATAGTTAAAAAATAACTGAATCGATGGAAGTTTCCTCCGTGCCGCAGATTATACTGCTGGGTGTTGTAGCTTCCATAAGAGCCCGTGAAATCAGTTTCAAATTTATTTTCGGGCATATGAGTGAGTATATTGACCACTCCGCCTACTGCTTCAGATCCATAGAGTACTGATGAAGGGCCTCTCACCACCTCGATTCGCTCCACATTATCCAGAGGAAAAGCATGAGTCACTGTGCAGCCGTACAATCCCATTTTTTCAGGCCGTCCATCTACCAGAACCGCAATCCGGCGTCCTCTCTGTCCGATTCCCCTAATGTCTACATCTGCTCTGCCAAACATGCCAGTTTGCCGGATAAAAATGCCCTGTTGGTCGTTCAATAGGTTCATAGCATTACTGACTCCTGGTAACGCTTGAATGTCTTTGATATCAATGACACTGACTGAAGAAGAGCAGTCTTTAATCATATGGCGGCTCATGGTGGCTGTGACCAGTACTTTTTCATGGGGATGAAATATGGTTTCTTTTTCATCTTTTTTCTTATCAGACTTCTTATTTTCTTCTGATAATACAAAACCGCATGTGAACAGGAGGATAGTGAGGGCTAGGAAAGCTTTTTTCCATCCTGTCATTTCATTCTCCTAAGTGTTATTTTTTTTAATATAGTAGCATTATGACTGGGAATGTCAATGAGTTTAGAGAATTTTTAGCATTTCATTGTTTTTTATGTAAAATAGAAGAAAAATAAAAGCCCATTGAAATCTACTCAACCTTTAGACTTAAGTTTTATAAAGTTGGGTTTTATAAACAAGTAAGTGAGGAAAATCATGAAAACAAGAATGTTCACAGCCGTGATAGGAATCATAATGCTGTTGGGTTCCTGCCAAACTTCGGAAGAACCCGTTGAAAAAAAAGTGATTCCAAATGGTCCAGAAAAGATTGGTTTTCGAGCTCTTCCTTTTGAGCTTGATGAAGTGACACTTCTGGAAGGTCCTTTTAAGCACGCTCTGGAGCTCAATATTAAATCCCTGCTCAATTATGAACCAGACCGTTTGCTCGCTAAGTTTCGCAAAGAAGCGGAAATTGAGCCCAAAGCTGAACATTACCACGGATGGGAGGATGACACTCTGTCCGGGCATAGTCTAGGCCACTATCTGAGTGCCTGCTCCCTGATGTACAAGACCACAGGAGACTCCCGGTTTCTTGAAAGAGCGAATTATATGGTGGATGAATTGAGAGAATGCCAGAAGGCTGACGGAGACGGATACATCGGAGCTTTTCCTGATGGAAAGCGCATCTTTGAGCAGGAAATCGCTCAGGGTGATATCCGGGCTAAAGCCTTTAATTTAAACGGAATCTGGGCTCCTTTCTACACCCAGCACAAAGTGCTCTCAGGCCTGAATGATGCATATCACCTCTGCGGCAGTGAAAAAGCACTGGAGATTGAAAAAAAGTTTGCAGACTGGCTGGAGAATGTGGTCATGGGATTGAATGAAGAGCAGGTCCAAGAGATGCTCAAATGTGAGCATGGAGGCATCAACGAAGCTCTGGCAAACCTGTATGCAGACACCCAGGACCAGCGTTACCTGAAAATGGCACGGTTGTTTCATCATAAAGCCATTCTGGATCCTCTGGCTGAAGGAAAAGACATTCTTCCAGGAAAACACGGAAACACCCAGATTCCCAAACTGATCGGATTGGCCAGGCTGTATGAGCTGACCGGAAATGAAAAAGACCGGAAAACCGCCGAATTCTTCTGGGACCGGGTGGTCTTTCACCACTCTTATGTAACAGGGGGGCACGGCAACCATGAATACTTTGGCGAGCCAGATAAACTCAGAGACCGTTTAAGCCAGGGAACCACAGAGACCTGTAATGTCTACAATATGCTGAAGCTGTCCCGCCATCTGTTCATGTGGGATGCTGAAGCCCAGGTTAGTGATTTCTATGAACAGGCTCTATTCAACCATATTCTCTCCTCCCAGCACCCTGAAGACGGCCGGGTGATCTACAATCTTTCTCTTGAAATGGGAGGGTATAAAGTGTACCAGGATCCTTTCTGGTTCACCTGCTGCGTGGGCACAGGAATGGAAAACCACTCCAAATACGGCCGGAATATCTATTTCCACAATGATGAAGAGCTCTTTTTGTTCCAGTACATTGCTTCTGAACTCGACTGGGAAGAAAAAGGATTGAAAATCCGGCAGGTCACTAACTATCCAGAGGATCCCAAAATAACGTTGGAGTTTATCTGCGAAAAACCAGTGCCCCTCACCCTGCAGATCCGCTATCCTTACTGGGCAGAAAAAGGGATCCAGATCCAGGTGAACGGGAAAGATCAGCAAAAGGATGGAGAACCGGGCTCGTTTGTGGCTTTGCGCCGGAAATGGAAAGACGGAGATCAGGTTAAAATCCATATTCCTTTCACTCTGCGTCTGGAAGCCATGCCTGATGATAAAAACAGAGTGGCGGTCATGCACGGCCCCCTGGTGCTGGCCGGAGACCTGGGTCCTGTGGATGATCCCAAAGCTCAGGACTCTTTGTATGTT
>DASRVI010000318.1:0-7551 GCA_035655135.1 Acidobacteriota bacterium
CTAGATACAAATACTTCGTTGCTCGGCCATAAACCATAAATTCCTATTCCGACTCTTGCCATATTAAAGTAGGTTTGTGGAAACAATATAACAGCAGCTGAACAGGCCATGTGCTTATAGGTAAGCTTAATCCCATAATTCTCCACTTGTTTTAAATAACGCTTAAATCTATCAAGCTGATTTTTAGCGTAATTATGATCTGTGGTATCTTCAATGTTCGCAAAATGGGATGAAATGCCTTCTATGATCAGTCCTTTATATCTTTTAATCTTTTCTATAAAGGGAATTATTTCTTCCTCACTCAGACCCTGGCGGTAAGTCCCTGTTTCCACTTTTATATGGAGGCGGGCTTTTTTCTTCGTTTCTTGATATATCTTCCCCAGCTTCTCTATAGACACCTTATTGTAAACAGTTATTCTTATGTCATTCTTAACAGCTTGTTCCAATTGGTCTAAAGGAATATACCCCACACATAGAATAGGACATTCAAAACCATTTTCCCTTAAAGTTAGAGCTTCCTCCAAAGAATGAACTCCCAGCCAATCCGCTCCTGATTTAATTGCTAAACCGGCTATCTGGGTCATTCCATGTCCATAAGCATTGGATTTGACCATTGCCAGAAGCTTGCGTTCTGTTCCCAATAGTCTGCGGAACTGATGAATGTTGTGCTTCAGAGCTTTTGAATCAAGTTCGATCCACTGCATGTGATCATGACCCATGATTCAATCCTGGTTTCCTATGATCTTCTCTAAATCTAAAAAAGTCCTCATCTTGTCTTTTATAAATATAGTATCCTTTCTGTCCATCCCCGTTGATATCATGACCACTTCAGCTTGAATAAGGTCTTCAATGCGGTTGACATAATCAAGAAAAGTCTCAGGAAGAGAGTTGTAATCCCTTGTCTTATGAATGCCTTTTTTCCATCCTTTAATAACTTTATATATGGGTTTTACCCTTTCAAGAGTCCAGGACTCAGTAGGAAAACTTTCTACTTGACTCCCTTTATAAGAATAACCTGTGCATACTTTAATTTCTTCTAAGGTATCAAGGACATCAGGCTTGGTTAAAACAACCTTTTTGATACCGTTTATCCTAACAGCGTATTTAAGAGCCACGGCATCAATCCAACCACACCTGCGGGGCCGGCCTGTAGTGGCTCCATACTCATCCCCTTTTTCCTGAAGATATCTTCCCATGCGGCTATGGATTTCTGTAGGAAAAGGCCCACTTCCCACTCTGGTGGTGTAAGCTTTAACTATTCCTATCACATGATCTATTTTATCCGGACCAACTCCAAGCCCTGTGCACACTCCTCCGGCTGTGGAATTAGATGAAGTCACGTAGGGATATGTGCCGTGGTCAATATCTAATAAAGTTCCCTGCGCCCCTTCAAACAATACGGAGTTTCCTTGTCTAATTTTCCTATCAACAAGGAGTGAGACATCTTGGATGTATTTCCCGATCTTTTTTCCATATTCTGTATATTCATCGATTATCTTCCTTGACTCAAAGACAGGCTGTTGGAAATGAGCCAAAATAATATTTTTAAGTTTAACATTCTGTTCTACTTTGTCCTTCAGTATTTCTTGATTTAAAAGGTCTCCAGCCATTATTCCCTGCCGCGCTACTTTATCAACATAGGAAGGCCCGATCCCTTTAGATGTTGTGCCTATTTTATTATTCCCCCTCATGAGTTCTGTGATCTTTTCAATAGAAGAATGATAAGGAAGAATAATCTGAGCGTTTTTGCTTATGACAATGTTATCATCCGCCTTAATTCCTAAGCTTCTCAATTGTTCAATTTCTTCTAAAAAAGCCTTGGGGTTCACCACCACACCGTTTCCTATGAGACACAGTTTGTTTTCATGAAGTATTCCGGAAGGGATGAGATGAAGAACGATTTTTTGCCCTTTGACAAAAACAGTATGCCCTGCATTGTTTCCTCCCTGATATCTCGCTACCACATCAAAAGCAGGTGTTAATAAATCGGTAACTTTACCTTTTCCCTCATCTCCCCACTGCATACCAATGACCGCAATATTAGACATATGAAACTCTCTTAAAACTTAGATTATTTACAAATATTTTCGATAGCTCATTAACCGGACTTGTCCGGCTTCATTAAAACGAGTAAACACTAAATATAAAATTCAAATGACTGCGAAATTTTATCAGAACTTGTTCTAGTTAACAAGTTTAAAAATTCAAGGCCAATTGAGCAAGAAAAAGATTCTGACTGGTTTCCTCCTTGATATTGGTATTAAAGTCATACTCCACTTTAATCACAACATTTTCAAGGACTTGATATACCAGTGCTAATGTCCATCTTTTTTTCTCTAAATCAATCCCTTCTCCTGGTTCTAACGGAGAAAAATAACCATTCCCATGGAAGCTGTCAACATATTCAACTCTTTGAAAACTACCTACAGGGGTGATATTTCCCAGCCTGAAGGACACTTGAACAAAATATCCTTCGGCCTCGCCCTGGTCATAATCAGATGGATTTTCAATAAGAGTTTTAATGTATTCAGCCAAAACCCGAAAACTTTCAGTCTGCCAGTCTAAATTAGCCCCATGATAGACTAGATTTCTCTCCTCATCCTTATCATGTTTCCCTCTGTAATGAGAGTATGAAACTTCAAATCCCTGGTCAACAAAAAGCCCTATCTTTCCTCCTAAAGACTTGCTGGTGTTGTTGTCATAAAACTGGATTCCCTTATTCAATGCCTCCGCCTCTTTAAGACCATTACCCACATAGGCTGAATAATAGAAACCCCTTACGCTTCCTTCGATTAGAAAGCCCATATCTCTCCAGTCCATAGGATATAAATACTGAGAAGTCAGAGGAAAATTGATCAATACAGTCTGGTAGGGCCTGTTGGATTCATTGTACTTTCCAAAAGGCACCATATAAAGCCCGAGCTTGGGTGCAAAATAATTGGAAAATCCCAAACTGACCCAAGCCTGCTTTAATTCCACCCCTTCACCTTCTTTAAACAAAGCTTCACACATAAAATTCGAATTCTGGGTAATAGCACCTGATAGAGTGAAGCCTAAACAAGGATTGGCAAAGGTGCCTTTTATGATTCCTTTGTTGATTTGATTATTGATGTAATCATAGGCAAAATAGCCATTGGTTTGAACTTGGCCCCATTGGTCTAAAGCTAAGAGAATTGTAAAAATGATAATGGCGCCCAGCCGTAAAAAACGATTTTTGGCAAAGATTGGCTTCATTCTCTTTTACACTCGTCTATTATCACTTGTTCTAAGTTCTTAATATTTATCTTACACACATTTTTCATCCAGTCAACAGGACTTTAACTCCAGGGTGAAAAAAGAATGTCCTTTAAGGATATTTCCAATCATCGAAAGTCTCTCCTTTTGTGTTTAACTTAATTTTGAAAACTGATTCGATTGGAATCTAGACTAAAATCATAAACAAATCAGCCGTTGGTTTGAACTTGGCCCCATTGGTCTAAAGCTAAGAGAATTGTAAAAATGATAATGGCGCCCAGCCGTAAAAAACGATTTTTGGCAAAGATAGGTTTCATTTTCGTGCTTTTACTATTTACAACTATTTCCTTTTCAATTCCTCAATCCACTGCTCTATTTTTTTCCTTCTTTCACTGTTTAAGCTGTTCTGATAAAGATCCATATATTTCCCAAAATATTTTAGGGCCTCTTCCTTATTTCCCTTATTCATATGAGTGTAACCAAGATTGTAAAGAGGAAGTCCATAATCAGGATCAATGGACAAAGATATTTCCCAAGACTCAATAGCTTTGTCTATATCTCCTAACTCTCTGAAAGCAACACCCAGCCCATTATAAGCCACCGCATCTTCAGGGTTGATTTCAACCGCTTTTTTGTAATTGTCCAGGGCTTTTTTCAAAGCTTGGTGATCTTTGGAGTTGAGAAAAATAGAAAGATAAGCATTTCCTATGTTATTGTAGGTTGATCCAAAATCAGGATCTATAGAAACAGCCTTATCCAGAGCCTGGAGAGCCTTAGAGTATTCCCCTTTTCTAGTGTAAGCAATGCCCATAAAATTCCACAATTCCGGATCATAATTCATTTCCCGGATCTCGACTTCATCAAAAAGAGAGATGACCCTGTCACTTTGTCCGGCTTCAGTTAAAAAATTGGCATAAGCTGAAATGATTTCATGACTTTCAGGAAGATGTCTCATTCCTTCTTCCAGAACCAAAAGGGCGCCTTGCAAATTCCCCTCCTCTTTATATAGAGTTGCCAGGTATGAGTAAGCCACATCCATATCTTTTCTCTCTGTGATCACTTCCTTCAGCATTCTGATGCCTTGTTTGGTTTTTCCTTCCAGATAAATCTGTCTTGCCTTATTTGATTTATTAAAAAGAGGGAGAAGTGTTTTGACATCATCTTCAGGCCTGTACTCTTCTTTTTCTTCCTTCAGTGAAGTGCCTGAAACATAACCTAAGCTTTTCAACTTGCGGAGAGTTTCTCTGTCCGGAGTGCTGCGGGCATCTGTTTCATTATCCCCTGAATATTTCGCCATAATTTCATCCAGCTTCTTTCGATATTGACCTATTTGCGATTTCTGTATGAGATTATTCTGTTCGTGGAAATCCTCCTCCAAATCATATAATTCAGGAATCGGAGATTCTATAAACTTTTTTTTATCTTCAATATAACCCCTAATGGGAGCCCACCCTCTGCTGTAAAACGGGTACAGGGATTCAAAATAGATGGGTCCTTGTTTGAATTTTTTCCCTTTTATTGAAGGAAGAAGAGAAATCCCGGAAAGGGAATCTGGCTTTTTAAGCTTCAGAACCTCACATATGGTTGGAAAAATGTCTATATGCCCTACATACTCTGATGTGTTTCCAGGCTTTATCCCTGGAAAGTAGAACATAAGGGGAATCCAAATGGTTGAATTATAGGCCAGAAAACCATGGGTCATTTCCCCATGATCCCCCAAACCCTCCCCATGGTCTCCGGTCAATACGATCAATGTCTCATCATAGAGTTTTTCTGACTCCAAATATTCGAAAATCTTGCCCAGCTCAGAATCCACATAAGCGACTTCTCCACTGTAGAGATCTTCTTTGAATTCCTCATTGTATGGTTCTGGAGGTTCATAAGGAGTATGAGGATCAAATACATGCACCCATAGAAACCACGAAGAGGATTGTTTTTTCAGCCATAATAAAGACCTGTCCACTACTTTATCAGCTTTCCTCTCCACATAGTATTTATCTCCGTGGGAACTTTGGCTTCCATAGTCATCGTCATAAGTCATGAATCCTTGGTTCAGGCCAAATCTTGAATCCAAGGGATAGGCCCCAACAAACGCCCCTGTGACATAACCCTGGTCCTTTAAAAACTCAGCCAGAGTCAAGTGTTCTTCCTGCACTATGAAACTGGAATTCTGGTGAACACCATGACAAAGAGGAGTGGTGCCCAAAAAAATATTGGTATGAGAAGGAAGAGTTGTTGATGTGTGGGCAAAAGCCCGATGGAACAAGACTCCTTTGTTGGCTAGAGAGTCTATATTTGGAGTTTCCAGGTATTCCCTGCTGTAGCAGCTCAACCTGTCTGTTCTGAGTGTATCAATGGTGATGAGAAGGACATTCCATCCCTTTCCCTTTGTTCTTGCAAAAAATGGATTTAACATAGAAAAAAAAGCTAAAATAAAAATGACAAAAAAAGAAAATGCTTTTCTTTTATTTTTCATTTGGAAACCCTTTAATTTATTAAGCTGTCTCACTTCCTCACAGTATTTCCTCCTTTGTCGCATTTTACTTTTTTTATGTGAGTGTTGCATTAGATTATTGAATCCGCCTAGGCTAAGAAAGCAAGAAAGATTGTTTAACACTGTCTGACATAATTGTGAAAATCGATTTCATTGGAATCCAGGCCGAAACGATAAACATAGCGGCTGGCCAATCGAGAAGCAAATATAGCTCTCAAGTAAAGGTCAGGAACTCTGTCTAAAACCGCTTTAAAACCAACATGTTCGATCAGTACATCCGGACAACAGCCTTTTATGATTTTTTCAAAAAATTCTTTATTCTTATACAGGTCAGATGCATAGACGGCATCTGTTACCTTATTTATTTTATCACTTATCATTTCTGTTAATATTGATCTAGGAAGATTTCTTTTTTTATGTTCCCTCTCAAGCAGGTCAAACTCTAATGATGCGTTTTCTTTGATAATTTTCAATATTTGTTTCACATATTGTTCTCTAAAAGGAGAAACTTTAGTATTTCGAACACACATCCATTCATCATATTCTTTATCATTCAAAGCCAGGCTGGCAAAGACTTCCATTGAAGATGAAGTGACTCCTCCTTTATTCGCTGAGGCATCTTTGTAGATGAGAACTCCATTTTCTTCCAGCCTTAATCGGGCTTCTTGAGTGATAAACAGATTGGCTCCCTCTGATATGACTTTAAATCTAGGTTGGCCTTCTTTGTCAATAAATTTTCTCCAATTGTTTATATTTATTGAAGAGGGTCTTCCTCCGCAGGGGACAAAAAGATCTGCTTTAAAACGGGGATCTAAATGAAAAGAATTCCTAAACTCAAGTCCGCTGACTATCTGGCTTCCATCAGAAAGTTTGATATCTTCATCTTTAATTTTCACTAAAAATCCTTTAGAAGAAATCAAGCTTTTCTTAAAATTTTCAACAGGTTTTCTCTTTTCAGCCAACCTTTTGAGTTCTTTTCTATTGATTCCGTCAGGATCATATAAAACACCTGAGCCATCCACGACAGCAAGTATTTTGTCTTTAGAAATAAATATCTCATTACTCCCCAAATCACCGTCAGGTCCTCCTGTCATGACCTTTGTCACATCCTCTTCCTTCCTCCCTAGTTTATCCAAAGCCTTCATCACATACTGATGAACCGAATGGGTCGTCATTCCGTACAGATCATGAGGTATGCCTCCTATTTCAACCGACTTTCCAGTAGAAAATGCTTTCCAATAAAGATAGCCTAAGACCTTGGCTCTGGAACTAGCCCAATCCATCAAATCAGCCGTCCCTTCATCAGGACCCAAGAAAAGGATAACTTCTCTGTGGTAAAAATCCTTAATTCTTCCATCCATCACTAACAAGTCCAAAAGTCCGTTGACATATTTTTTAAAAGCTGTTTCCGATTTTTCATTATAACCCCATCTAATAAGAATAGTGCCTTTAGATCCTCCTTCAGGTATATCTTTATTTTTTTTCTGTTGAGTTAAAGCCAAGTTATAGTTTTCATCGAAAATAAAATCAGAGTTATTTAAATAATTCTGATAATCACTTGACCTAACAATCCTGATCCCACCCCTGGCTATATCCCTAAACCTGATATGGAATCCTCGGAATTCCATTCCTATTATATGAAAAATTCCATAAGGAGACTCTGGATAATCCACTTTATTTAGGAAACTTGTATCATACATGAAAGCAATAGAAGTTTTTTCTTCTTTGTAAAAATTGGTTCTTTGAATAACCTTGATAAAAGTAATCACAGCATGGAATATTTCTCTATCTATATCAGTGGGAAGGCGGCGCATCATCTCTTT
>DASRVI010000319.1:0-4122 GCA_035655135.1 Acidobacteriota bacterium
CAGGAAGCGCTACTGTAGTTATCACAGGCCTGGCCTTTGGTTTCCAAAGCGTTATCCTGCCTCTTCTCACTATTGCCCTGACAATTTACGTCTCTTACAGTTTGGCAGGCCTTTATGGAATAGCCCTATCTGCAGTAGGAATGCTTGCCACCATAGGCATTGTGATGTCTACAGACTCTTATGGACCCATTGCCGATAATGCAGGCGGAATAAGCGAGATGTCAAATTCGGGCAAATCCATAAGGAAAATCACCGACAAACTGGATGCTTGTGGAAACACCACTGCAGCCATAGGAAAGGGTTTTGCCATAGGCTCAGCAGCCTTAACCGCATTGGCTTTGTTCTCTGCTTACCAGAAAACAACCGGTCTAGAAGCCATCAATTTGACCAATGTAAAAACAGTCATAGGCCTACTGTTGGGCGCTTTAATGCCTTTTGTCATAGCTTCCTTAACCCTCAAAGCTGTGGGAAGAGCTGCCAACAAGATGATTTTAGAAATAAGAAACCAATTTAAACAGATAAAGGGACTTATGGAAGGGAAAGCAAAGCCAGACTCAGACCGCTGTGTGGACATAGTCACAAAGAGCGCTCTCATGGAGATGATTTTTCCTGGGATGCTCGCTGTTATCTCCCCGCTTGCCGTAGGCTTTTTTATTGGAGCTGAATCGTTGGGTGGATTTCTAGCTGGAGCCACAGCTACTGGGGTTCTTTTAGGCCTTTTTATGGCTAATTCAGGCGCCTCCTGGGATAACGCCAAAAAATGGATCGAGGAAGGTCACTTGGGCGGCAAAGGAACCGAGGTTCATGCTGCATCCATCATTGGAGACACCATTGGAGATCCTTTAAAAGACACAGCAGGGCCTTCCATGAATATTCTTATTAAACTTATGGCTGTGGTCAGCTTGGTTTTTGCTCCTCTCCTAATCTAATTCCTGGTTATTCATAAAATCTGGTGAAATTTGGATATTGCTGTGGCTGAACTCCATCAAGCTCATGCAAATTCAACTCGTGAATAATCCAGGAATGTAATTTTATCGTATTGGTTTTGCTGGTTACTTGCCTGTAAATTTGATTTTGCTATTTGATAATTCAACTCATTTCAGTTATAATTTTCAAGCTCAACGATTCCTTTTTTTTATTTATAGAAGGTATAAATTATGAAAGTTAATGTATGGAATACTATACTACAGCTCAGTAAGGAAAGAGATGTAGACAAACAAGTTATCATCAACGCTATAGAAGAATCCTTAAGAGTTGCGGCATCAAATTATTTCAATCAAAACGAGAAAGCTCATATTAAATTCAAACCCGAAAAAGGAGAACTAAGTGTCTATTCTGTAAAAAAAATCACTAAAAATGTTTCAGATCCTTCATCTGAAATCTCTTTAAAAGAGGCTAAAAAAATCGATGTGACAGCCAAACAGGGAAATTACATTGAAATAGACCTTCCTTCAGCAACTTTAGGCAGGATAGCAGCTCAGGCGGCCAAACAAGTGATATTTCAAAAGGTCAGGGATGCTGAACAGGAAAAGGTCTATAACACCTTTGCTCCTCACACCGGAAATATCATAACCGGAGTTTTAAGACGTTTTGACTCCAAGAGAAATGTAATTCTGGAAGTCAAGAGAGCGGAAGTCCTGCTTCCAGAAAGAGAAAGAATTCCTGATGAAAAATTCAGAAGAGGTGACAGGGTCAAAGGTGTTATAATTCAGGTTCTTAAAGATACTAAAGGCCCCCAAGTTATTATATCCAGGTCAGATAACCAATTTCTAAAAAAGCTTCTGGAAACAGAAATACCTGAAATAGCCAATGGAAATGTCCGAATCAGAGAAATCATAAGAAGACCTGGGGAACGCTCTAAAGTGTCTGTAAGCACAGAAGAAAAAGATATAGATCCCATTGGAGCGTGCATTGGGATCAAAGGCAACCGAATCCTGTCTATAAGTAAAGAGCTTAATGGAGAAAAAATTGATGTGGTCAGATGGTCTGAAAAACCAGAGGAATACGCTAAATCAGCCCTAAGTCCTGCAAAAGTGGCTAGCATAACCATTGCGGATAAAAACAAAAAAATATTAAAGGCGGTTGTCCCTGAAGATCAACTGTCCCTTGCTATCGGCAAAAAAGGGTTAAATGTCAGATTAGCATCCAAACTTGTGGGTTGGAAAATAGACATAAAAAACAATGAACGAACGCATAAACGAACAAATTAAGGTAAATAATGACAAAAAAAGAAAAAACAAAAACAAAACCAGGCAAAAAAGAGCCAGAAAAGAAAATAATCCAAGAAGGGACTAATCTCAAAGAACTCACTGAACTTCTCGATATCAAAGCTAAGGATCTTACAGAAGAATTAAGTCACAGAGGCTTGAATATCGGAGTCAATGACGAAATTACCAAATCCCTGGCCAAAGAAATATCCAGTCTTCTTAAAATAAATCTTGAGATTGTCCCGGTTGAAAAAATATGGCGTATGAAAGCTGAAAACCAAACAGAGAACCTCGAACCTAAACCCCCGGTTGTTTCTATTATGGGACATGTTGATCACGGAAAAACCACTCTTCTAGATGCTATTCGCCAATCAAATCTGGTCAATCGAGAATCAGGCGGCATCACTCAGCACATAGGGGCTTACAGAATATCTCATAAAAATAAGTTTATTACTTTTGTTGATACCCCTGGTCACGAAGCTTTCACCCAACTCCGGTCTAGAGGAGCCCAAGTAACGGATATAGTCGTCTTGGTGGTCGCAGCTGATGATGGGGTTATGCCTCAGACTAAAGAAGCCATCAACCATGCTCGAGCCGCCAAGGTACCCATTATAGTGGCTATCAATAAAATAGACAGAGCACAGGCAGATGTAGAAAGGACCAAACAGCAGCTATCAAAAGAAGACCTTTTAGTGGAAGATTGGGGGGGGGATACCATTTGTGTTGAAATTTCAGCTAAAGAAAAAACCAACCTTGACGAACTGCTGGAAATGATTCCTCTTCTCAGCGAAATGATGGAACTTAAGGCCAATCCAAAAGTACTTGCGCAAGGTATTGTTTTAGAAGCCAGTTTAGATACAGCCAAAGGTCCAGTAGCCACCATCATCATCCAACATGGAACGCTCTCCCGGGGAGAAATATTTGTTTGCGGCACCTCCTATGGCAAAGCACGGGCCATGTTTGATGAAAACGGAAAAACTGTTAAAAAAGCCGAAATCTCAATGCCTGTGGAAATATTAGGATTTTCAGATGTCCCTGTTGCCGGAGATTTCTTTCAGGTGCTGCCCAGTTTAGATATGGCTAAAAGAATCTCCAGTTTTAGACATTCCAAAACAAAGGAAAAAATCGAAACAGAAAAAGACCGTCCAACCCTTGATCAACTTTTCAAAGATATGGAAGAGGGAGAGAAAAAAACTCTTTCCATTATAATAAAAACAGATGTCCAGGGCTCTGCAGAAGTGTTGAACCACATCCTACCTAATTTAAGTACGGATAAAGTTAATATAGATATCATTCATTCGGCAACTGGAAAAATAAATGAATCTGATGTAAACCTCGCTTCCACTGCTAATGCTATCATTATTGGCTATAACACCAAACCAAATAAGAAGACTTTGGAGCTTGCAACTAAAGAAAACGTAGAAATAAGGACCTATAATGTCATATATGAACTCACAGACGACATCAAAAAAGCATTAAAGGGGATGCTCGAACCTGTTAAGAAAGAAATCTATCAAGGAAAAGCAAAAGTCAAACAAACCTTTAAGATAAAAGGAGCTGGAATCATCGCTGGTTGTCTTGTTCAAGACGGAACTATCCACCGAAATTCAAAAATCAAACTCATAAGGGATGGTGAGATTATCCATGAAGGGAGAATAGCTTCTCTTAAACATTTAAAAAACGATGTAACTGAAATAAAAAAAGGATATGAATGTGGAATCAATATCCAGGATTTTAAAGATGTTCAGGAAGGAGATATTATAGAAGCCTACAATATCGAAAAAGTTCCCCCTAAATAAATTTGCAAAGTTTAAATGATCATAGGTTACCTAGGAATTGAAATTCATCTCCCCTATTCCCATTCCCTCAAAGAAAAAAGGAAGAGACTCAAGAGCTACAAAGATAAATTGAAAGC
>DASRVI010000320.1:0-5302 GCA_035655135.1 Acidobacteriota bacterium
AAACCACAAGCTCATCCCTGTTATCGCCTCCACAGGCTCAACTCTTAGGTCCTGCGGCAGATCTGTAATGCCCTTGATTCGGATGCCAACTCAAACTCCATCGCCAAAATCACCAGAACCATCCGCTCCCTGATCATGGAAATCACTCAAAGAAAACTGACCCCCGTGCTCGTTATCGACGAGTCCAATCTCCTGCGTCTTGAAGTCCTGGCCCAGCTCCAAACCCTCGGTCAGTTCAATCATGACTCCAAGCCTCTCCTGCCCATTATCCTCTCTGGCCAGAATAACCTGCTCGATAAACTCATGTATCACACCTCCCGTCCCATTGCGTCCCGTGTGGTTGCCAGAAGTCATCTGGAAGGCCTTGACCATACACAGATGGCCAACTATCTCAAACACCACCAGGAGATCGCTGGGGTAACTAACCAGCTCTTTGCCGATGAGGCCATACTCGCCATCCACCAGGGCTCAGGTGGACTGCTCAGACGAGCCAATAATTTAGCCAGAGGCGCTCTCATCGCTTCGACAAGAGAAAAGGGCAAAGTCGTGTCCGCTGAACATGTCAGAATCGCCTCTACTGAAATCATCTGATTCTGTTATGCGAATGTGAAAAATTATGTAATCTAATGTGATAATTATGGGTTATTATAATATGAGAAGTAACACCGGAAGGGAGATTCCACGCTGGGGAATCGAGCGGGTGACGAATCCCTTGCCCTTCCCCTTATCTGTCAAATAAGCTCTATCACGGTTTTAGAAATGCTTACAGAGACAACAGAAGCATTTCTACTCTAGTTTACAGTTACCGCTATTAACACACTCGAGTCTATGTTGGTGATTTTAGAGAGATAAAAGCCTATCTACCAGACAGGATGTAAACTCCAATTGGCACTGATTTATTTTTTGGCTCACCTATATTAGACTTAACCTATTTATTAACAATATTTTAAATGATTTTTCCTAATTTGGTATGGAACTTGCAGAAAATCAGATAACCATGACAAATAAGGAGAAAACAAAATGAAAAAATTATCCACACCAAAAAAACATGTACTGGTTATCATTTCACTTATTCTCTTGTTTTGGGCCTCATGGCCGGCTGATCTAGACGCAAACATTTGTGAATATGCTCTAGCTCGATGCTTTGGAGATGCCAGCCTTTTGGATTGGCTGTCCACCGCTGTTTTGGGACAATTTCTATACTGTCTCAATGGATACGATTTCTGCAAGAGATTTGTAGAAAAATTTATCTAAAAAGGAGGAAAAGATGTTTCTATGTAAAGGGAAAAAATATCTTATCGTCATTCTTGTTTTTTTGTTGTTTATCGGATCCACTCAAACTCTAAAGGCTGAATGGACCTGCGAAAATGCCTTTGATTTGTGTCTCATAACACAATGGAACGTGAATAATCCAGGGGAAGCAGTAAGATGCCTTATGGGATACAGTTTTTGTAAAAATTATGTAGAGCCGCTTCTCTAAATAAAAAAGTTATTTTATTTTTAGTCGGCTATTGGTTAAACTGCCAATATGTTAGTGAAAGGGTGATTTATAAGCTATCATGAACAACAAAAAAAAGAAATTCAAAGTTTTCTTACTCTTGTTTTTTATCTCTTTAGTTTTCTCAAAAGCCCAAGATGTCAAGATAAAAATCAAGGAGGTTCTCACTATAGGAAATGACCCCAAGAGCATTATTTTTCAATGGGTGGGATTAACCACTGATCAGGAAAACAGTATCTATATCACGGACCTAAAAGAATACAGCGTGAAAAAATACGATCCTGACGGGAAATTCATAAAAAGAACGGGGAGAAAAGGCCAAGGACCAGGCGAATTTTTAACTCCAGGTCCTATCCAGTTCTATGATGGATTTCTTTACATCGGACAAATCCAGCATCCCGGAATTCAAGTTTTTGACACAGAACTCAATTACATAAAGAGTATTCCTTTAAAGCAGCCTTTAATAAGTTTTCAAGTCATAGGGAATGAGCAGATAGCTGGATCCATGTTCATGGGAAACAAGATTCAACTGTATGACTTTAAAGGAAGAGAGATAAATGCCATACCCTATATTCAAAATGATGATTTTATGCTCAATGCTGTTGAGTTTAGAATAAATAAGGAAAATCTATATATCTGCTTTCAATGGAAGGATATCATCAGCAAACTTTCCTTGACTGGAAAGAAAATCTGGGAAAGAAATATTCTCAAAGTCAAAAAAGTCAAGACAAAAAAGATAAAAAATTTCACCCTTCCCCAAGATATCTGTTTTAAAACAATCACCTTTGACTGTGATAAGAATCTCATTTATGTGCTTGGGGGACATCTTTCAGAAAACGCGAGCCGAGATATCTATGTTTTAACACAGGAAGGAAAATGGGTCGATACAATCACCCTTCCAGAGCCAACTCACACTATCCATATCGACTCAGAAAACTTTCTCCTTTCCAGATCTGAATATGGGACACTTATCAAAAAGTTTAAATTGATTTTCAATGAATAAAAGAACTCTGGTTTTGAGCTTTTCAATTCTCCTAACATTTATTTCTCTTTCTCTTCTTTATTTTTCTTTCCCCTATTATTCTGAGACACAATCCCAGTTTGACTCCTACACCATATTTTTTATAGATTTGAACACTCTGATTTGCCCCATTTGTCTTAATTCAATAGAAGGGGTCCTGAGTGATTTAAAAATGAAAAATCCAGACAAGGTCATAGGAATTGTTGTCTGTGATAAATACGCTCCCCCATCCGAAAAATATCTGAGAATCATAAACCGACAAATCAAGGGTTTTAAAATAGGTTTCGAGCTCTCCTTTCCGATTTACATTGACTCCAACGGCCATTTTTCTTCCTTTAAAGAAAATGGAGTCTCACTCATTGAACTGAACAACACAAACAACCGTGTTATAAAAAAAAACTTATCCCAGAAAAGCCTAGACAATAAAGCATTTTATTAAGCGAGAAGTCCACATGAAAAACAAAAAAAATGATCCATTCTTTTTTATTTTTAAAACAATCACTAATATTGTTTTTTATTTGGGTGCGGTTTTAGGTATATTCCTTGTGGTTGTCTTGATCGCCTTAAGTGTTTTTCCTGAACATTTTCAGGGCAAGATTTCTCTTCCTGTTAATCTGGATATAAGTGATGTTAATGTGACTGACCTACAAGTTGACCCTATCGATAATTTAGGGATTGAAAATAAAACAACTTTTCAAATCGCCTATTTAACGAAAGACCTTTTTATAGTCCGTGTCGTGCTAGTGTATTTTTTCATAATCATGGTTGGCGTCTTAATCGCCCTGTTTTTTTGGAAAAAAATACTGACTGCCTATCAAAAATCAACTTTTTTCTCTAAGGAAAACAAGACAATGCTTAATTATCTTGGATGGCTCCTTATTGTTTATTTCCCTCTTTTATATTTGATGAATCTCTTTTTCGAAGCCCTGATAAATTTACAGATAGGCGAGGTTTCAGTAAGTCCATCTCTCTGTCAAGGCCTTGATATTGGAATCCCTCTGGTTGTGCTTGGCTCTGTCATGATTTTTATGGGGAAAATAGTGAATGATTAGCTTTAATGATCTTTTTCATCTCTCCTACAATATACAAAGAGCCGGCAATGAGTATGGATCCCTTATTATACACAGAACGTACCGCTGTGCTTAAATCTTGTTCCGGGTCTGATTCACAGGATATCTTGTCTCTAAAATCCGGTGTTTGAGACAATATTTCTTGTGGCGAAGCTGACTTATGGAAGGGAAACAAAGTGAGTATGACTTTTTCGGCTGTGGGAAAAAGTATATGAGAAATCTCTTTTATTTTTTTCTCTCTCATCACAGCAAATATTAATATAGAAAGGGAGCCTATAAATTCATCAACATATTTTCTCAAAGCTTTGGCCCCCTCAATATTATGGGCCCCATCCATAATAATCAAAGGCCTTTTTGAGATGATCTCCAACCTTCCTTCCCATTTGGTTGATTCAATGCCCTTTGTTATTTTGTTTTTTTCTAATCTTTGATATTTTTTGCTTATTTGGTCGGCTATGTTGATGGCTACAGCTGCATTTTTCCCCTGATGGGATCCAGGTAAAAAAGAAGAGTATTCATATGTGTCCCCATTAAGAGTGTACTCAAACAAATATTTATCATCCATTCTCTTTTCAGAAAAGCCGGTATTCTCTCCAAAAACATCAATAAAAGGGGCCTCGAGCTCACAGGCTCTATCTATAATGGTTCTCTTTGCTTCTTCATTGATAACCCCTGAAATCACCGGGACCCTTGGTTTTATGATTCCTGCTTTTTCAAAAGCAATCTCAGCCAGACTCCTGCCTAAATATTCCTGGTGTTCATCAGATATGGTTGTAATGGCGGTTATCACAGGGTCAACCACAGTGGTGGCGTCAAATCTTCCTCCCATTCCTACCTCCAGTACAGCCATATCAACCACCTTCTCCTTAAAATAAAGAAGTGCCAATAGAGTCATTATTTCAAAATAAGTAGGAGATGTTTTGAGCTCTTTCCTTTTGATCAACTTTTGAATGACTTCTTTTAACAAAGTCAGCAGACTGCAAAATTCTTTTCTGGGAATGATATCCATCCCTATCCTTATTCTTTCCTCAACTTCAACTAAATGAGGTGATGTAAAAAGACCACATCTTATTTTATGTAAAGTAAGTATTTGGGTGAACATAGCACAAACCGAGCCTTTCCCATTGGAACCAGCGACCTGTATGGTTAGAAATTGCTTTTGAGGATTGTTTAATTCTTTTAATACAGTCCGGACGTTATCAAGCCCAAATTTAATACCTAAAGCTTGAATATGGTCTAAATAATTTAGACATTGGCTGTAATTCATGGATGTGAATTAAGGAAAAGACGCAAAGTCCGGATGAGATAAGAGCGCAAATGCTTTCTTTTGACCACTTCATCCAGCATTCCATGCTCCAGTAAAAATTCAGAACGTTGGAATCCTTTTGGCAGCTTCTCCTTTATAGTCTGTTCAATAACTCGCGGGCCAGCAAATCCTATCAAGGCATTTGGTTCGGCAATATTAATGTCTCCCAACATGGCATAACTTGCTGTGGTCCCTCCAGTTGTGGGATCTGTGATCACGGAAATAAAAGGGATTCCAGCCTTGTCAAGTTTCCCTATCGCTGCACTTGTTTTCATCATCTGCATTAAAGAGAGAACTCCCTCCTGCATTCTGGCCCCCCCTGAACACGAAATCACAATCACCGGAACCCTTTCATCTAAGGCTTTCTCAAAAGCCCGGGTTATTTTTTCTCCCACTACTGATCCCAT
>DASRVI010000321.1:0-2137 GCA_035655135.1 Acidobacteriota bacterium
ACGCTTCATTTGTACCTAGGTGTTTGGAGCGCATTGAAGAGTTCCGCCGAAGAAAGAAGACCATTCTATTTGTGAGTCACGACCTCACCACAGTTGAAAAAATTTGTGATCGGGTAGCCTGGTTAAAAAATGGAGAAATGAAAGCTCTTGGATACCCCAAAAGAGTCATAGACCAGTATATTCAAGATGTGAAATCCAAAAAAGAGACTGATTTTGAACAAAAACAGAAAGAGGAAGATGTCCTGGGAGATTTAGAGCCGGAGAGAAGAGAAAACAGATGGGGAAACCGGGAAATAGAAATAAAAAAAGTACGGTTAATGGATCTTCAGGGAAAAGAGAAACATGTGTATTCTCCTTCTGACGGCATGGTCATTGAAATGGATTTTTATGCCGAAAATCATAAAAAAGATTTTGTTTTTGGGGTAGGCATTTTTAATTCTCAAGGTGTCTGTTGTTATGCCACCAACACTGTGCTTGAAGGCTATAAAAGCAGGTCTGTGATAGGGAGGGGAAAAGTCACTTGTCAAATAAAGACTCTTAACCTCACCAATGGGACTTATTACTTGGATGTGGCTGCCCATAGACAGGATGGACTTCCTTATGATTATCACCGCAATCTGTATTCTTTTATGATTTCTTCTGATTATATGGACAGTGGGGTTTATAGGCCTCAGCATAGTTGGAACTTTTCACCCGATGTAAAGATGACCAAGAAGTCATAGTCTGGAATCTAAACCTGGATTATTCATAGCCATTTTTTTATGAATAGTTCATGTTAAATATATTTGTGGACAGCATGAATAAGAAATTAAAAACAGTCCAAGAATTGGTTAAAATCCGGAAAGAACTCCAAAATTCTGGGAAAAAAGTGGTCATGACCAATGGTTGCTTTGATATTTTGCATGGAGGCCATATTCATTTATTCCGTGAATCCAAGAAACATGGGGATGTTCTTATTGTTGCTTTAAATGATGATCGATCAGTCAAAAGATTAAAGGGTCTGATGAGGCCTATTTTTAAACTCAATGAAAGAACAGAGATTTTGGAGGCGGTGAAATATATTGATTATCTTGTTCCTTTTAAAGAAGAGACTCCAAAAAGGTTGATTTCTCTGATCCTTCCTGATGTTTTGGTGAAAGGGAGTGATTGGGGCAAAGAAGAAATTGTGGGAAGAAAAGAAGTGGAGTCAGCAGGGGGAAAAGTAGTGGTGGTTCCCTACCTATCTGGCTGTTCCACCACTGAGATCATCCGCAAAGTACTCCAACTAACCTGACCTATTCATAAAAAAAATGGCGATGTTTTTATTTTTCCTTAACTCTACTCTGGTGGAATTCTTTGAGGCTGTCATAGAACCAGGACCAGATCTTTTTATGGAGCGAAAAGCTGGGAGGTGAATTCTTCAGAGTTTCCAGGGGAATGAATTCTTTTTCATCTTTGGGTGAAAACAGGAAAGAAGCCTCTGGGTCCCATAAGAGAGGGAATTCAGGATGGAATTGAATTCCAAGTACATTTTTATATTTTTTGTGCTGTATGGCTTCAATAATTTGTTCATCCAAAGTAGTGGCACAAACTTTCATTCCTTTCCCCAGATCATCCACCGCCTGATGATGAGAGCTGCAAATAAGAGGGGTGTCTTGGGCGCTAAAGCCAAATCTTTCCACAAAAATTCCTTCAGGGGAAAGTTTAATGGGATGAAGATTGTAGCGGAAAAGATTTTTTTCAGGATACAATCTTGAGTAAGGATTGTTATGCCAGTTCTTTTTGGATAAAGAAATGATATCTTCTAAGAAATTTTTTCCATATTTTTCAGACCATATGTCTTGAATCATGGTGCCGCCGGTACCAACATTCAGGGTTTGTTCTCCCAGGCATATCCCGAGAACGGGGAAATCAGGTTGGGACTCTAGCAGAGGGATCAAATCATTGTTTTGATGACCTCCTAAGAGATGGAACACAAAAGACAATTCCAGGAAATGTCGGACCGGAGTTCGTATAGAAGTGAGAAGGTCTGTCTTTTCTCCATATATATAAGGCGGTATATCCGCTCCTCCAAAGAATATGATTCCATCTGATTTGGAGATGATTTTTTTGAATTCAGATGTCAAATCATTTTCTTGAAATAGATTTTCTTTATTGA
>DASRVI010000322.1:0-3568 GCA_035655135.1 Acidobacteriota bacterium
CTCACTCCATGAGCCTCTATTTGATCTGAGTCGACACCATAATCCTGGATAAGAGCGTTCATCACGGCCTCGGCTCTTTTTTCCGAGAGATTCATATTCGATTCAAAGTTTCCCGTGTTGTCCGTGTGTCCCACGATAAAATATTTATTATTTGGATGATTTTTCAAAAAGGCGGCGATTTCTTTTAAAGCAGATTTGGATTCTTCCTTGATAGTCCATTTGCTGGTATCAAAATGGATGCCGTATATGGATACAAATCCGCTCATTTCAATGTTATCTTCGATTTTTTGCGCTGTCACCAAACCGCTTTCCATGGGATTTATTTCAATGACATCCTGGGTTATATAGATATTGTCCTCATAATTATTCATGAAGATGGCGAAATAAATGTTATTCCCTTTGTAAGTTCCTTTAGCTGTGATGAATCGGAATCCGTCCCGTCCAAAGGGATTTTTGAAATCTTCGTCTCTGATGGCATTGATTCCCCTTTCATGATGATACACGTCTTCATCCCAGAAAGGATAGGAGCTTTCCTGCTCTGAAGTGGTAAAAAGGATTTGATATCCGGCCTCTTTTAGGGCGTTTTCATAGTTTTTAAAAACCTTAAACAGCCCCTCGGATTTGGGAAGACGGTACTGAATTCGGATTAATTTTCCTTCCAGGTCAATATAGTCTGAAAAATAGGTTCCATGACCCCGGAATTCTTCATCTAATTCTTCCTGATTGGCGGTGCCCAGGACGTATGGGGCATAATCTTTGACCTGGGAAGCTACAAATTCCGCTCCTTCATATTTGGATAAGGCCGGATGTTCTTTAATCTCATCTTGCGAAAAAAGATAAGGGGATAGAATGAAAGTTAAAATAAGGCCTGCTAAGATTGTTTTGTGTATCATATTGTTTCTCCTTTCAATAGATGTTTATAAAAACTTAACAAAAATACAGAAACAATTCAAAATTTTAATTTCAAAATTATTCAATGAAACCAAAGCATCGAGATTTCATCATTTGTTGACTTAACTGATGCAAGGTTTTTTTTTGTCTATCGGAACAAGGCCTTTTTTTATATAATAATATAAAAGAGCTCTTTTAGAGTTCATGATGAGCTCCTGAAAAAAATTTACAGATAGAAATGCTGTGATGAAAACTCAATCGAAAAGATTGGAGATTATAGCCGATAAGTTCCTGAAACAGCTGCAGCATCTGAGGACATTTTTTCAGCTTCTGGCTGATGAATTGTTTTATACCGCCCAGTATCTCATCAAAAGAAAAGGGATCTATCCAGGGGATATAGGGAAGCAGTTTTTCTTTATGGCTTACAAATCGTTTCCCATCGTGTGTTTGATCACCTTTCTGGTTGGAGTGACCATTTCTCTCACCTCTGCGGCTCAGCTCAAACTGTTTGGTGCAGATATCTATCTCTCGTGGTTTGTGGGGATCGCCATGCTCCGTGAGCTGGTTCCTTTGATGACCGGTGTGATCCTGGCTGGAAAAATAGGTGCCTCTGTGACAGCCGAGATATCCACCATGAAGGTTCTTGATGAAATCGATGCCTTGAAAACCATGGGCGTTATTCCGGAGAAGTTTTTGATGGTTCCCCGTCTGATAGCCATGACTCTTGCGGTTCCCCTGCTTGTGGCTATCGCCGATTTTGTGGGTATTTTCGGGGGAGTTTTGGTGGGAAGGTTCTTCTCGGGAATTCCTGCTGAAAGTTTTATAAGGGAGATGCTGAACATCGTCTCTCTCAAGGATTTTTTTATTGGCTTAGTCAAAACCATGTTTTTTGGTTGGACTATCATCATCAGCAGCGGTTTCAAAGGGTTTTCTGTGCAGAAAGGCGCAGAAGAGGTGGGAAGGGCGACCACAGAGTCTGTGGTGCTGTCCATTTCCTTGATCATTTTTATTGACTGCATTTTTGCCTTTTTTCTTTATTTCTAAAAATGGAAATCATAACAGCAAGTGATCTGGATGTGGGGTATGGAAAAGCCACCGTTCTCAAAGAGTTGAGTTTTTCTATCCCCAAAGGACAGGTCACGGTTATGCTCGGCAAAAGCGGATGCGGAAAATCCACGCTTTTGAAAACCCTGATCGGATTGTTGCCCCCTCTCAAAGGAGACATCTTTTTTTCCGGAGAGAAAATTGACTTTCATTCAGAGGAAAGTCTGCAGTCCCTCTACAGACAGATTGGTGTTCTGTATCAGAACGGAGCTCTGCTCAACTCTCTGAATGTCTATGAGAATGTGGCTCTTCCCATCAGAATGAGGCAGGAGTCCATGAAGAAAGAGGAAGAGGAACAGGCGGTTTATCAAAGGCTTTCTCAAGTCGGGCTGCGCGAAAGCTCAGAAAAATACCCCTCAGAGCTGTCAGGCGGAATGAGAAAAAGAGCGGCATTGGCACGGGCTATGGTTCTTGATCCTGATATCTTATTTTGTGATGAACCTTCAGCCGGGCTCGATCCGATCACATCATCGGGTTTGGACGACCTTTTGCTGGACCTGAAAAAAGAGTTGGGGATGACCGTTGTTGTGGTGACTCATGAGCTTCGTTCGATAGAAAAAATAGCCGATAAAGTGATGGTCCTTCATGAGGGAGAAATGCATTTTTCAGGAAAATATGATGATCTTTTTTCATTGGATGATGCATTTATCGAAACTTTTTTTCTGAAAAAAGGAAGAAACAATGACTAAAGAACAAAAAACAAGATTAGGGATATTTTTAGTGGTGTCTCTAGTTGTTTTTTTCGCGGTGATAGGCATTTTTCTGGTTCCTATGCTGAAAGAGGCTGGAAACACCTATTTTATCAATTTCAAAGGGATTTCTGTCAACGGGTTGTTTGAGGGTTCTTCTGTCAAGTATCAGGGAGTTGAAGTGGGACGGGTGGACCGCATTATAGTCAATCCAAGTGATATCAATTCGATTCTTGTGTACGTCGAGGTCCACAAAGGATTTCATGTAAAAAAGGATATGACAGCCTCCCTGATGTACATGGGAGTCACCGGTCAAAAATTTGTGGAGCTGTCTGGTGGAAGCAATGAATCTGAAAATCTAAAACCGAACGATGAAATCACGACCCGCAGAGGCCTGGGAAAAAAGGCGGAGGACATCGTATCAAACATTGATCACGCAGTTCAAGGTGTCAGCAATCTCCTGGATGTCGAAAACCAGGAGAGGATCTCACTTTTTCTGGAAAACGTAGAGAAAAGCTCTGAGATCTTGTCCGACGTGCTTGAGACCAGAAAAGAAGGCCTAGAAGAGTCGGTAACAAACATCCAGCAAGCCTCTCGTTCCTTCTCGGATGTGGCCGAAAATTTGGAAAAAGTGACCGAAGACCTGAGTAAAATAACAGAAAAAATAGAAGCCAGCTCCGGATTAGCACTAGAAAATCTCAACAAAAGATTATCTGATGAAGAGATGGGGAAAGTGCTGACGAATCTCCAGACATTTATTGATACCGCTACTACCAGCCTGCATAAGATTGAGACTGTATTCATTTACCAGCAGGAAGAGCTGAAAAACACCTTTGAGAGTTTGAGTCAGGCCATTCATAATCTCTCTCAATTCTCCAGAGAGC
>DASRVI010000323.1:0-7500 GCA_035655135.1 Acidobacteriota bacterium
TAGGAGTAGTTCCTCCATAATAGTTGACTATACAGGGGTATTTTTTATCCGCATCAAAATCCGGAGGAAAATATATTCCCCCCTGGATTTCCACTCCTTTTTCATTTTTAAAGGACCAGTCCTTGACTTCTCCTAGATCAATATATTGATACTGTTCTCGTTCTGGATCTGCGAACAGCTTGCTTTCGCCTTCTTTAAGATCTATAAAGTAAGCCTTTTGAGGTTGAGAGACTCCTTCGCCAGTATAAACGGCCGTGTCATTTTCGGAAGATAAGTCAAATCCTGAAATGACATCTCCATGTGTTGGGATGAGCTCAAAATTCTTTTTACTCAAGTCATATTTATAAAGATGAACATAGGATCTGTCTATAGCTGTTAAATACAGGCAGTTGTGTTTAAAGTCCCATACAGCTTGATTTATGGAGGGTTTGAACTTTTTAGAAATGGCTGCGGCGCGTTTGGATTCCAGATCAAAAATATAAGCCTGAGTGTCATATTCATTTGGAATGGTCCCCTCAAGCAGATTCACGCCAATCTCTCCGAACGTGGAAGGACCCCCCAGCACCAGAAGTTTTTTTCCTTCAGGTCCCCATTCAGCGTGCTGGAACCAGGAGCCTTCCCAGATTTTCTCTTCTTCAAGGGAGTCTATGTCCAGTGTATAGAGACGGGTTTTAGAATAGGGTCTTTGAGACAGGTTCACAGTGGAACGGATGAAAAGAAGCTTCTGACTGTCAGGGCTTATAGCATTTAAATAAGTTGACAGAGAACCAGCCGTTAAACGCTGTTTCGCCAGGTCAGGAAAAGTTAGTTTGAACAAATGGCTTCGATCTCTCCATCCAGGCTGACGGTCTTCAGGATTGATTATTCTTTTGACGCCTTTTCTGTCTTTTTTGCCTTCGGTTGTCACTGAGAAAACAATAAAAGAACAATCCGGAGACCAGGTATGACTCCCTAAATTTTCCATGTTTTCAAGCACCGGGACTGAGGTGCCTTTATCCAGGTCAACGACCCAAATAGTGCCTTTTGAGCCTTGTTTGCTGGTGTAAGAAAATTTATTTCCCTTAGGTGCCCAGGTTATTCTTGATATTGAGTTTCCTCCTCTGTAGGTCCGAATGAGATCCAGATCAGGCAAAGTGTAAATTTGAACCCAGCTTTCTGATTCATCTGTTGGCGGAAGGGATTTTCTAAAGGTGAGAGCCGCGAATTTCCCAGATGGCGAAATCGAGGAACTGGTCACTTTAGGGCCGTCCAGTAAAGCAGAGATGTCCATTCTTTGTTTTGGGGAAAAGCTGAGCAAAGGAGGAGGGGAAATGAACTTTTTATCTAAAGTCAGGTAAGCTTTAAATGTCAATTCCGGATTTATTCCCGGATCATGAATAAATTTGATGGTGATCAAATGTTTTCCTGTCTCGAGCTCCAGTTTTCTGGAGAGAGTGCGGCCTGATATTTGATTGGCTTCTCCACTTGAAGTGTTGAATTTTGATTTGGTCGAGACTTGCGCTCCGTCTATGAACAAAGTGAAGATTTGAGGACTTTTAATTGAAAGTTCCGCTTGAGTCCATCGGGAGACCTCTATGTATGAGCAAAGAAAAAATGCAGACAAGGAGTCGGATCGAGGAGGAATTTTGATTGTGTTTTGATCCGCTTCTATTTTCCCCCACTGGTATTCTTTTCCGTCATGCCAAACAAGGGATTTTTCCAATTCTGGTTTTAGACTGGAAAAATCAAGTTCATTGAGTCTGAGCAGATTTTCAGGAAGGTAATCATTTTGAGTATCCTCATGAAAAGCAGGTAGAGGGGAAGGGAGAGGTCCCAGAACAAGCCAGTGATTCATGTTGATTTGGCTGGCGGGCTCCTCTGTATCATAGATAGGATGTCCCCACCCAGAACATGTGATAAAAAAAGTGATTAGAAATACCCAGAAAAATGGTTTTGCCTTGAGTTTTTTCATTTTCGCTCCTATCAATATACCTTTCGACTATAGCGAAAAAATCATTTATTATCAAATGAATGAAACCACACTTTATTTTGTAAGCCTTTCTCATTTCGTGATACACGTGATGGTTATTGTTTATGAAGGGGAAGGGCATGGGATAAGGGATCCCATGCCCTTCCCCTTATCGGTTAAATAAACTCTATCACGGTTTTAGAAATGCTTACCTTTATTTTTATTTTCTGGATTTGTTTTGATATAATAAAATAGAAAAAATGGGTAAAATGTGATTTTTAGGAGGACTGATGTTAAACAAGTCGATATGCCTAATAATTTTGATTTTTTTGGTTCTCGTTTGTCTCTTAATTATATTTGGGTGTAAAGGAGAAAAACAAGAGCCTGTTACCCCTGGAGATTTGGTCCTTATGAACGGAGTCATACACACTGTGAATCCTGAAAATCCAGAGGCTCAGGCCGTTGTTATTAACGGAAACAAGATCACAGCCGTGTGTCAAAGTTCTGAGGAAGCGGAAAAGTACATTGGTGAAAACACCCGAGTGATAGACCTTAACGGGAGTTTTGTCACACCTGGAATCATAGATGGACATGTGCATTTCAACAGAGCTGGAGAGCTGATCAATGATGCCAACTTGATGACCGTTTCAGATGAGGAAGGATTGAAAAAAGAGCTAACCAGGGTAGTGGATATTTTAGATGAGGGAGAGTGGATCACAGGCGGTCTTTGGGGAGCCTATGAAGAATGGGCTCTTGGGGATACTGGAGATAAAAAGGAAACAAAGAAAAAAGCCTGGAAACCCCATAGAGGCATGATTGATGAAATCACGCCCAATAATCCCTGCTTTCTCTGCAGATATGACTATCAGGTGTGGCTGGCTAATTCAGCAGCTTTGGAAGCAGCCGGAATGTCAGAAGGCATTTATAATGGAATGGAAATAGATGGAAAAGGGGAGCCCACAGGGATCATAGAGCGGCCTTCTCCAGCTTTTAAGAAACTACAGGAGGCGGTAAAGCCAAAATCCCATAAGAGGCTTTTGGATGAAAATAGAGCAGCTCTTAAAGCCCTGAGACAAGCTGGGATTGTGGAGGTCCATGATATTGCACAGCCTGAGCAAACAGAGCGTTTTATTGAGCTTCAGGAAAATGGGGAACTGACCTGCCGAGTTTGGCTGAGGCCTGATCTTTCCAGGGGAGCCGAATTGAAAGAGAAAGGTTTGACCATGGGACTTCATCCTAAAACAAAACAAAAAGACAGTTGGCTGCGGTACGGTGCTTTAAAAGGATACATTGACGGAATCATGGGAACTCATGGTGCTTTGTTTTTTGAGCCTTATAATGACCAGCCAAACAATTACGGACACTGGCGGCGTCACACCTCAGATGATCCGGATTTTAAGACCGGAAACATGGAAAAGATGTATAATCTGATCAAAGTGGGGCTGGACGCCGGATTTGTGCCTAATGTCCATGCTATCGGAACAAGAGGAGTGGCTGAGATGCTCGACCTTTATGAAAGGCTCAAGAATGAAGGAGTGGATTTGACTGGATTCAGAGTGATCCACGCTCAGGTCATTAGACCTCAAGATTTCCCACGTTTCAAAGAGCTGAATGTAATTGAGGAAGTGAATCCTTATCATCTGTCTGATGATATGCGCTGGATGGAAGAACGCATTGGAGAGGAAAGATGTAAGGGAGCTTATGCTTTCAAAAGCCTTCTTGATAACGGCGCTGTGCTGAGTTTTGGTTCGGACTGGCCCGGAACCAGTGCCGCCCTCTATCACATGCACCCGAAGTATCTGATTTATGCGGCTGTGGCGAGAAAAACCGTCAAGGGTACTCCTGAAGGAGGATGGTTTCCAGAGCAGCGCATTTCAAGACAAGAGTCTATCAAAGCCTACACCATCAACAATGCTTATGCGGCCTTTGAAGACCATATAAGAGGATCCATAGAGGAAGGAAAGCTGGCTGATATCACTGTTTTTGACCGTAATCTGCTTGAGATTCCCGAGGATGAGATCCTAAAGACAGAAGTGCTCTACACACTTATTGACGGCAAAGTTATATTTGAGAAATAAGACAAAAATAAAGCAAGTCACGCAATAAACGCGAATAAGGCGACAAACGCAGGTCACATAGGAATAATTTTGATCCTTCCTGAGATAGCAAGGGTGATTCTGTATTTTCCTGCGGAGTTAGAGATATAAATAGAGGTCAGGTTGGATACTGTACCTAGAGGGTGAAAAATAGGACTGTTGGTGGCGCTGATATTCACTCCATCAAGCGTTTTTTTTGCTTCCATAATCCACATTTTCTTTTCTTCATGATATTTTTCTATTATATAGCCGGACTCAATGAACTTGATTCTGAATTTGGTGTTCTTAAATATAGATTTATACCGAGCTAAATTCATCTTGGAGTTTACTTCCCACACAGCTTTTTTAAGTTTGTATTGGGGGGATTTATCCAGAAAGGAAAGGGATGACAAACCAATGATGACTCCGATCAGGAAAAGGGATAAAATAGTTTCTAAAAGAGAAAATCCTTTATTCATTTTCTGTCCACTCCTTGAATTTGAATTCAGCTATATAAAGAATAGGGTGTCGGGTTTTAGGTGAGTTAAGTAAAAGATTTTCTTCAGCCAGGAAGCGGGGGTCTGTGAATACATTCAATTGATTTTGGTTGGTGCTGTATCGGGAAGCATGGACGCTTCCAAGAAGATTCACTGTTTTATTTTGTCCTTTAACTGAAAATTCTCCTGTTGAAGTGGTTAGAGAAGCCTGAATTTTCAGGTCGTTTGGAGCCTCACTGTCAATGGTAATCCCTCCGGTCCTATTGTGTTTTTCAGTTATATTATTTCCGCCTGCAAATATATTGAGCTGAGACTGAGAATCTTTGATATAAGGCACAGAGTCAATCCATTGGACTCCTTCATGGATTATATGGTCTGTGATAATAATCTCTTTGGATGAGATTAAGGTAAGATTGACACTCTTAAGAAGAGAGGGGGCTTTTTCTACTCCTTTGAGTCTTTGGATCTCACCTGAAGCCTTCACAATTCCTCCTCTTAAAGAATCAACTCCGCCGTTGACAATAACAATGCCCTTGGGGGTCAAATTATAGGACTCTGACCCAAAAGGAGTGATAAAATATGTTTCATGTTTTTGAGGATTAAATTTCAAAATCCATATTCCTGCTTCCTGGGCGATTTGAAGGACCTGAAAATCCTGCTCCACAGCCAGGATCATTTCTTTGACATCACCTTGAATAAACAGGCCTCCCAGTCCGAGGTCGTCCTTGATTAAATACACTCCTTCAGGAACAGGTTCATCCACTAGATCTAATCCCAAAATCTGCCTGAGCTTTTTGTCAGAGATGTCCTGCGGTTTAAATGTTTTGATATTGAGAGCTTCTTTTATCTGTTGTGTGGCCTCATCGGGAACAAGTTCTTTGTCTGAAATATAAGCCTCAGGGACGATGTTGTTTTCACCAGGAGAGAAAATTGATATATGGTTTTTTTCAAAGAAGTCCTTTATTTGAATGGGATTGGCATTCCTGTCTTTGAGCAGGGGAATAGCTGAAAGGGGGATGTTTCCAGTGAGTGTTTTCATGGAGCAGGAGAGGATTTTAGTTCGGGAAGGAGAGTAATCATACACTTTTCCTTCTGAGCTGAGAATGACTTCATATTCTGATGTGAAATAAGTAGAGTGTTCCTGGTGAGAAGTTTTTGAAAAAGATGTTTGGCAGGTCCATCTCATGTATTCCCATTGATCATCAATCATAAGAGGCATTTCATCGGAAAAAAGAAACTGGATGAGTTGTTTCCCGGTTTTTAAAGCATCCTGGTTCAAAAAGATGAATTCATCTGCGCTGAGGAAAAGAGGCTGCTGTGTTTTGGACATCGCATTTGAAATCTGATCGAGACCCTGTTTGATTCCGTTTTCTGAAGCATAGTCCAGAAGCATGGAATTTTTTCTATACTGGCTTAATTTTAAATTGATTTGGGTTAAAACTAGGGTGGTCAAGCCCAACGCTGTGAATATGAAGACCATAAAGGCAGAAATCAGAGTGACCGCCCCTTTTTCTATTTGTTTTTTATTTTGAAAGAAACTGGGCCAGCGCTGTGTTTTTAGGGAAAATAAAGGTTTCATATTTAACCTCCTTATTGTTTTTTAAGCAGAGCATGACTTTGACTAAATTCCTCATTTCATCATAGGAGCATGAAAATTCAGATGCTTCTTCTAGCAGAGGTTGAGCCGGGCTTGAATTCACTTTTCTTCTAATAACAGCCTTTTTCTTATCCAAATAGAATCTCAATTCTCTTAACAGCACAATGCTGACTTGGTCTTTTTCATATGAATTGAAGAGAGGCGTTGAGACAACACAGGAAATAGAATCCACAGATGAGATTTCTTTGACTTCGCCTTTACGGGAGTCAAAAAGACATATCTTTCTTTTTTTCTTCAAAAGCCGGGTGTCATTAAAATAGATTCTTGTCTGACCCTGATAAAGACTGGAAGGGCTGGAGAACTGGTGATCACAAATTTTAACACTGAGAACATTGTCCTCGCAGTTTATGCTTTTCAGGATTTCTAGTTGAGAAGGAATGAGCAGCCCCTTTCCAGACTGGAAAACATCTATTTTTATTTTATCCAAAGCTGATAAGGCAGCCTGGTTGGTCTCGTGCTCATTTTTCATCTCAAGAAAACAAGAACGCGCCTTTATAAAACATTCGAGAGTGCCCAAAACAATAAAAGAGAAAACAGTAAGGCTTATGAGGGTTTCTAAAACAGAGAATCCTCGTGTTTTTTGCATTTTTTTAAAATCCGATTTCCCTGGAAATATAAACAGCGAAAGTGATTTCCTTTTCATTTTTGTTTGGGACAGAACAGGACACGATGATTCTTTTTATACCTGGGGATATATCTTGGATGGATGTCTTGAGCAGAAATTTTTTTTTAGTTCCTGTTTTAATGATTTCTTCTTGAGATTCCTTTTTTAGTTCAGAATGATCAAAACTTAAGGATTTCAGTGTTTCGATTTTATTGGCAGCTAATGCGAGTGATGTGAGCCTGTTCTGGCATCTGTCTTGAACGATAAGGGAGTGGATCATGAGCTGGGAGGAGCCGAGGATGAGAACAGCAAAGATGGACAGTGAAATCATGACTTCAATCAATGTTAAGCCTTTTTGTTTCAGTTTCATTTTTCATATAGATATGCATAACCCGTGCCATTTTGATTTGTTTAAATGATAAGGGAAATCAATCTGAAACGAGGGTTGGATTGTTAACAAAAGTTCACAAAAAGGACAAATATTGGAGACACAAAAAAAATATTAAAATAGTCTTGACAATTTCTATGAATATCCCTATCATAGTAAAGCCTTCTGAATGATGTACTGTTTCCTTTTTCAACATTGAGTGAGGGCTTCTTTCCTGGATCGGAAAGAATTTGATCTTTGAATCCAAAGCAGAGCGACCACAATGAGTCCAAATTGTCAATTTTTTTTGTTTATGAGAACTCTTCGGAGTTCTTATGTATAATTGGAGAGT
>DASRVI010000323.1:10000-14784 GCA_035655135.1 Acidobacteriota bacterium
GTTAGGGGAGTGAAATAGTACCTGAAACCGTATGCTTACAAGCAGTCGGAGCCTCGCTTGCGGGGTGACGGCGTGCCTTTTGCATAATGAGCCGGCTAGTTATTCTGACGCGGCTAGGTTAAGCATGGAAGCATGTGGAGCCACAGCGAAAGCGAGTCTGAATAGGGCGTTGAGTCGTGCGGAATAGACGCGAAGTTGGGTGATCTAGCCTTGGCCAGGGTGAACTTCGGGTAACACCGGAGGAAGGCCCGAACCGCTACAGGTTGAAAACTGTCCGGATGAGCTGAGGCTAGGGGTGAAAGACCAATCAAACCCAATGATAGCTCGTTCTCTCCGAAATAGTTTTAGGGCTAGCCTTGCATGTTTGGTAATGGAGGTAGAGCACTGGATGGCCTAGGGGTTCGAGAGATCTTCCGAATCCAACCAAACTCCGAATTCCATTAACCATAGTGCAGGAGTCAGACTGCCGGGGCTAAGCTTGGTAGTCGAAAGGGAAACAGCCCAGACCGTCAGCTAAGGTCCCTAAATGTAAGCTAAGTGGGCAAGGAAGTAGGGACGCGAAGACAACTAGGAGGTTGGCTTAGAAGCAGCCATCCTTTAAAGAAAGCGTAACAGCTCACTAGTCAAGTATCTTTGCGCCGACAATTTAACGGGGCTTAAGCTTACTACCGAAGCTACGGATCCTTCGGGATGGTAGGAGAGCATTCTAACAGGGATGAAGTATCGACGTAAGTCGGTATGGACTAGTTAGAAGAGAACCTGCCGGCATGAGTAGCGAAATTGCGGTAAAAACCCGCAACACCGAATACCTAAGGTTTCCTGAGGAAGGTCAGTCCACTCAGGGTTAGTCGGTGCCTAAGCCGAGGTCGAAAGACGTAGGCGATGGACAGCAGGTCAACATTCCTGCACCACCTATAGAACGTTTGTACGATGGGGTGACGCGGAAGGATAGGCATACACACGATTGAAAATGTGTGGCCGCCAGGTAGGGTGAGCTTCCAGGAAAATCCGGAAGCTCTTAAGCCCGAGCACGGCGGGGAAGATTTCCTAAGGGATTTCCAACTTGCTGAATCCATGCCGACGAGAAAAGCCTCTAAGGAGTTTTATAGGTGACCGTACCGTAAACCAACACAGGTAGGTAAGGAGAGAATCCTAAGGTGAACGTGTGAACCCTCTTTAAGGAACTCGGCAAATTAACCCTGTAACTTTGGAATAAAGGGAGCCTCAGTAGTGTTGTAACTCTTTTTACAAGGGTGAAGCATGAGGAGGTCGCAGAGAAATGGTCTTGGCGACTGTTTACTAAAAACACAGGTCTCTGCAAAGTCAAAATAACGACGTATAGGGACCGACACCTGCCCGGTGCCGGAAGGTTAAAGGGAAGGGTTACCCCTGATTTAATCAGGGGGAAGCTCTGAACTGAAGCCCCGGTAAACGGCGGCCGTAACTATAACGGTCCTAAGGTAGCGAAATTCCTTGTCGGGTAAGTTCCGACCCGCACGAATGGTGTAACGACTTGGACACTGTCTCAAAGAGGGGCACGGCGAAATTGTAGTACCGGTGAAGATGCCGGTTACCTGCCGCTGGACGGAAAGACCCCGGCACCTTAACTGCAACTTAGCAGTGAATTTTGGTTTATTATGTGCAGAATAGGTGGGAGACTTTGAAGTCTTGACGCTAGTCAGGATGGAGTCAACTGTGAGATACCACTCTTACTATTCTGAGGTTCTAACCTACAGCAGTTATCCTGCTGAGGGACACTGTTAGGTGGGTAGTTTGACTGGGGCGGTCGCCTCCCAAAGAGTAACGGAGGCGCCCTAAGGTTCCCTCAGGCTGTTTGGTAATCAGTCGTAGAGTGTAAAGGCATAAGGGAGCTTAACTGTGAGACATACGGGTCGATCAGGTGGGAAACCAGGGCTTAGTGATCCGGCGGTCCCGTAAGGAAGGGCCGTCGCTCAACGGATAAAAGGTACGCCGGGGATAACAGGCTAATAGGGCCCAAGAGCTCATATCGACGGCCCTGTTTGGCACCTCGATGTCGGCTCATCGCATCCTGGGGCTGAAGCCGGTCCCAAGGGTTGGGCTGTTCGCCCATTAAAGCGGTACGTGAGCTGGGTTTAGAACGTCGCGAGACAGTTCGGTCCCTATCCACGGTAGGCGGAGGAAATCTGAGAGGGCCTGTTCCTAGTACGAAAGGACCGGAATGGACAAACCTCTAGTGTTCCAGTTGTCCCGTCAGGGGCATCGCTGGGTAGCTACGTTTGGTTGAGATAACCGCTGAAAGCATATAAGCGAGAAACTCGCCTCAAGATTAGATTTCCCACTCCGAAAGGAGCTAAAGGTCCCTCGTAGACTACGAGGTTGATAGGCTGGAAGTGTAAGTCCGGTAACGGATTGAGCTAACCAGTACTAATAGACCGTGAGGCTTGACCATAAAGTTTACTCAAGTCAAAAAGCTGGCTTCTTGAGAAGAAAGGCTCATTCAATTGACACAATTATAGATTATTTCCCGGCAACCATAACGGAGAGGATACACCCGTTCCCATTTCGAACACGGAAGTTAAGCTCTTCAGTGCCGATGGTACTGCTCTGGTAACGGAGTGGGAGAGTAGGTCGTTGCCGGGTTTTTTTATATCACGCCAAAATTTTAAAGCCACCCTACACCGCAGCTTCAGACTAAGCTGTGATAATCTTTAAAGGTTTACGGGTTCGCCATTGACCCCTAGTGAAATCAGGAAATTCAACAGGAATGCTTTTTCCGGCAATGGATTTTTCGCTCAGAGCGATCACCGCACTGATGGTGGCGCCTTCATAAACATCTGAATCTGTGGGTTTTCCTTCCCTTAAACATTGAATGAGGCGGTAATCCTCAATAAAATCCATTCCTCCGTGGCCGGCTCCCTTGGCTTTTTCCTCTAAAGAAGTCAAAAGCGGGTGTTGGTACTTTTCACTGTATGAGGAGAGGTCTTCCCATCTATGTTGGGGGGAAAGGCCTTCAATGTGGATTTTTTGTTCAGGATATTTTCGGACCAGTCCTTTGGCTCCCTGGAGGAGGATTTTCCGGCTGTAAGGACGGGGGGAATTCGTATCATGGACTAAAAGTATAGACTGTCCTTTATGAGTTTTGATTAAAGTGGTGATCACATCTCCCAAAGCATACTCTGTTTGAGATCGGGGATGTGATTTTCCATATCTTTTAACCGCCTCACGCTTGAGACTAAGAGAAGGGCTGGGACTGCTCATAGACACCAGATATTCAAATTTATTGCCGCGGGTGATGTCCATCCACTGGGATACAGGTCCAAGACCGTGAGTGGGATAGAGGTCAGCGTTTCTTTTCATGGAGTATTTAAGGCGCCAGTCCGGTGGGTAATAGATATTTCCGAATTTGTATTCTCTTAAGTCATGAAGATAACCGCACTCTGCATGAAGAAGTTCACCGAAAAGACCCTGGCGCACCATATTGAATATCATCAGCTCAGTTTGGTCATAATTGCAGTTTTCCATAACACAGCAGTGCTTTTTATATTTCTCTGAAGTTTCCACAAGCTGCCAGCATCCTTCCAATGTGATAGCCCCCGGGACTTCAGTGGCTGCATGGGAACCGGTTTCCATGGCTTTAACAGAAATGGGGACATGCCATTTCCATGGAGTGGCATTGTAAACCAAGTCCAGATCTTCCGTATCGCACATGCGCTTGAAATCCTCAGTGCCTTGATGATAGGCAGTGGGCTTTGATTTTCCGGCTTTTTGACACTGCTCCTGGGCCCACGCAGTCCTTTCTTCTCTTATATCGCACACAGCTTGGATATCCACTCCTTCAATCCGGAGAAGGTTTCTGAGGTGTCCGCTTCCCTGATTTCCAATGCCTACGTACCCCACACGAACTGTGTCCAGCGGTTGGGTCGCAAGGTGCTCTATAGGCTCGGTTTTCAATTGAGATGGGGGGATCAATCCGGATTTACACTTGGTTAAACCCCCTAAGGCTGCTCCTAATCCAGCGGTTCCGCTTATTTTAAGAAAATCTCTGCGTTTCAATTTTTTATTCATAAAGATTTCTCCTTCCTTCAGATTATAAGAGAATTGAAATCTGAATTCCATGGAGAAATTTCATGCGCAAGCATTTTCAAAACCGTGATAAAGCTTATTTGACAGATAAGGGGAAGGGCAAGGGATTCGTCACCCGCTCGATTCCCACATCGGTACCTCGGAGGGGGAAAGCTTTGCATTCCCCCTTCCGACGGTCGCTAAAGCTCCCTGCCTCCCCTTCTCGGGCTTAGGCCCTGCGACCAAGGGGACACACCCCCTTGGAACCCCCGACGATTTGTGAATCCTCACAAATCAATCTCTCTCCCGCTTCGGGCTTTGCTCTCCTCTAAAGAGGAACCATGCCCGCTCCGCCCTCACAGGGGATTCCTCATCCCTTGCCCTCTCCCCTTAATAAACATTATACTTCACCTGTATCACGGTTTTGGAAATGCTTAAGTCTTAACAAAAAGATTTGAGGTTCCTGAATTTTTATGTTAAAAAGATAAGCACTTTAAATCATTAACCTGGATTATTCACGAGTCGAGATTGTAAGCTGGATGAAATTCAGGTGTGGCTGAAGCGACTTTGAAGATTTAGCCTTCCGATGAGTTTTTTAAGGGTATCCGGCGAAGCCGGGCGCCGAGTATGTTTGACCCACGGACGGGGGGAGTTACGCAGGCGCCGAGAAAAACGAAGAAGAATGGCGTTAAAAATCTTTAGCGAGCACAAGTTACATCTGAATTTCGTATCGGCTCGCC
>DASRVI010000324.1:0-2339 GCA_035655135.1 Acidobacteriota bacterium
TTTGATGTTTGTCAGCCAATTTTTGATCAATGTTCTTATGACTGTGGGGCTTTTTCCAGTAGCGGGGATTCCTCTTCCTTTTTACAGCTATGGGGGCTCTTCTTTGTTAACAAACTATATTGCGGTGGCATTGGTTTTGAATGTGAAGATGAGAAGATTTGTCAATGTTTAAACTCAGTCAATGATAAAAGGTCCTGGTGAATGAAAAATAAAATTGATTTTGAAGAGATATTAAAATCAGTTCAGAAACCTGGAAGATATATTGGGGAAGAATGGAATATAAAGAAAAAAGATCCTGAAAAAGTAAAAGCAAAGGTAGCCCTGGTCTTTCCAGATACTTATGAAGTGGGAATGTCTTATCTGGGGCATAAGATACTCTATCATAGCTTGAACAAGCAGCATTGGATTTTAGCTGAGCGGGTGTATGCTCCTTGGATTGATTTTGAGAATGTGCTTAGAGAGAAAAAGATCCCATTATATTCTCTTGAAAATAAAATTCCTTTGCATGAATTTGATGTCATTGGATTTTCTCTCCTTTATGAGTTGAACTATTCCAATATACTGACCATTCTTGATTTAGGAAAAATTCCCTTGTTTTCTAAACAACGAGATTTAAATCATCCTCTTGTCATTGCTGGGGGACCGGCTGCATCTAATCCTGAACCCATTTCTGATATTTTCGATATGTTCTTAATCGGAGATGGTGAAAAAGCTTTTATTGAAATCATTGATCGTTATTTATCTGAGAAAAAAAAATCAAGCACTCAAAAGGCTGTTTTGAAATCACTGACCCAGATTAAAGGAGTTTATGTCCCTTCTTTTTATAAGCCTTATTTGCCGTCTGGATCCAGAGTTCTCGCTGAGATACCTGATGGAGATGTTCCTCCTAAAATAAAGAAAAATGTAATCCGTTCTTTTGAACAAGAGCATATCCCCTTAAATAGAATCGTTCCGAACATAAAAACAATATTTGATAGGATAAGCGTTGAGACATCAAGAGGGTGTGCTCAAAATTGTCGATTTTGCCAGGCAAGAAGTGTTTATTTTCCCCTAAGGAACAAGAATCCTGGAATGGTAGAGGAAGAGATCACAGAGGGATTGAATTCCACGGGTTATGAAGAAGCTTCTCTTTCTGCGCTTTCAGTAGGTGATTACCCAGGTTTGGATAAGATGGTTGTCTGGCTTATGAATGAGTTTGATAAAAAAAAAATTTCTCTGTCCCTTTCCGCATTAAGACCCAAGTTTCTCACAGAAAGAGTTGCGGAGAGCATCACTAAAGTCAAAAAGACAGGATTCACTATTGTTCCAGAAGCCGGAACAGATAGGCTCAGGAGTGTCATTAATAAGAAATTAAAAGAAGAGGAGATTTTTGATGCGGTGTCTTCTGCTTTCTCAAAAGGATGGAGAAAACTGAAGTTGTATTTCATGGTAGGTCTGCCTACAGAAAAAAAAGAAGATTTAGAGGGAATCATCAAACTTGTTAAAGAAATCATTGGCTTGGGTTATAAGATTTTGAATAGGCCTCCTCAAATAAATTTGAGTGTTTCTTCTTTTATTCCCAAACCCCATACACCTTTTCAGTGGTTAAGAATGAACAATATGGAAGAGTTGAAGGAAAAACACCACTTCATTCGAAAGAGACTGAAAAAGTATGGTTTTGTCTGGTTTAAGGATCACCCCATTGAAAGTTCTGTCCTGGAAGCAGTATTTTCAAGAGGAGATAAAAGATTAAACTCTGTGCTTTACAGAGCTTGGAAAAACGGAGCTCGATTCGACGGATGGGGTGATTTATTTGATTTTTCTATTTGGAAAAAGGCTTTTAAACAAGAGGGACTGGATTATGAGATTTATCTTTCCAGCCTGCCCCAAAGTAAAGTGCTGCCTTGGGATCATATTGATATTGGGATAAAGAAGTCCTATTTTAAACAGGAATTAGTCAAAGCGTTTAAAGAAACTTGGACCCTAAACTGTGAAGAGCAGGATTGTGAAAAATGTAAGGGATGTTCTTTCCCTGGATTTGTCAATAAGGTAGCTTCTTCGGACATTCCCAAAAAATCTTTATCTAAATATAGATTTGGCAATAAATCAGATAAGAATATCCGTTACAGACTTTTTTATCAAAAAATTGGTCCTGCCAAATATTTATCTCATATTGATTTAAGTCATATCCTTCAAAGAGGTCTCAGACGGGCTGGGGTTCAGGTTCAGTATACCCAAGGATTTCACCCTAAGATGCAGGTTTCATTTCCTCCGGCTCTGGCTCTTGGGATGCAGGGGGGAGAAGAGGTGCTTGAGTTTAAGTCAAAGTATGTATTTGACAGCCATCAATTTATTTCTCA
>DASRVI010000325.1:0-5878 GCA_035655135.1 Acidobacteriota bacterium
GAAAATTGAATTTTAAGGTATCATGGAAGTTGGAAATTTTCAAGGGAGAGAAAAATATAAATATTTTCTTGAAAAATCCAACTAGGAAGGTAAAAATATGAGTCAAATAATTCAGACTGGATTATCAAATGGATTATGAACGTGAGCTCCAAAGATTCAAACCTGTGATAAGGACTCTGGAGAATATCACTCTCTTAGGTAAAAAAGTAGTCTTAAAGGGAGAAGACAATTTTGTTAAGTCTGGTCCCAATATAATCTTGGGAAATCATGCTGGAAGTTTTAAGGATATAGCGGTGTTATTTAAAATAGTTCCTCGTCCTATCATATTTACTGCGAACCAGGAAATATTTGATAAAGACAAACTAAATCATTTGATCAGGCATTATCTCAAACATAATATTAAAACACTGGGGATTTTACTTGATTTTCTTTTAAGGCCCATGAAAATTCCCATTGTTTATTATATATCCAATAATATCTCTAAAATAGGAACCATTCCTGTTGATCTGTACAGCAAGAAAAGAACAGCCATAGGAAAGTGCGAAGAAAATTTAAGGAAAGGAAGAGCTATTGTTTTGCTTCAGGGCGGAGGAATGGTTAAAAAAAACACAACCAATCCATTCATTAGTACTTTTAAAAGAGGACCTTCGATTATTTGCTACAATCTTTATAAGAGAGATGGAATCACCGTTCCAGTAACTCCTGTGGCCATATATGGGACCCAGAAGCCTTTTCTGACCCCGGGTAAAGTTAAAGTGAATGTTGGCAAGCCCATGAAAATCCTGGATTACATTGAAGGGGGATTCAATCAAACAGTTGATAGATTCAAAACCGCTTTGGAAGCTCAGGTGAAGACCTTATTAATAGAGATGATTCGTTCTTGATGTTCCGTCTAAGGTATTCTTTTTTAGTCTCAATCGTTTTCGTTCTGATACTTGGATATTATTTCGGAATTGATGCGAGAGAAAAGTTCATAATTAGTTTTGACTCCTAAGTCTTCTCTCATTTTTAAGTAGATGGACTGAAAGAGTTTATTCTCTTTGTTGTTCAAGAGTTCATTTCGTGTTTGTTCGAAATTTTCATCAAATTCCTCTTGGGTCACTTCTTTTCTTTCATTTACGCGCAGCAAAACAGCTCCTCCCTTGATTTTGACCGGCTCACTGAGTTGATTTAATGGCAGGGAAAAAGCAAGTCTGTCTATTTCAGAATTTTCCCCAATAAGACTGAGGTACTGATCTCTTTTGTGGTTCTGAGCTATTTTATGTTCAAAATTATTTTTTTCAGCCACTTCTTTAAGGTCCAGGTTATTACTGTTTTGTTTTATTTGGAGAGCTTGCTCAAAAGCTTTTTGTTCTTTTTTTTCCTCTAGATAATCATTGATAACTTTTTGTTCCACTTCAGCAAAAGTAGCGGGTCTTGGGGGTTCTATTTTTATGAGTTGAGAAATACCAACTCCTTTATAGGTGTTAAGAGGGGACGAAATTTCTTTTTCTTTCATGTTAAAAAGCATCTGGCTAAATGAGGCTGAGGGATCTATTTCATCAATGCCTTCTCCTAATTCTAAAGGCCCTGTATTTTTTATTTTATAGCCCAGTTTTTGGGCGGCGATATCAAGACTTTTTTCTTTGAGTGCGGTCTTTTGGAGTTGAGAAATTTTACTGTCAACCATTTCTTCGGCTTTATTATCCTTTAGAATGGCTTCGATTCGTTTTTTCACTTCCTCAAGAGGGAGTTGGACTGCCGGAATGATTTCAGATACTTTTAAAATAGACACTCCATCTTCAAGTTCTAAGGGTTCTGATGCTTGGTTTTCACTCAGTTCTTGAATTTTTTCCTGCTCTTTGGGAGATAATTTTTTCCATTCAAAATAGCCCCAGTCTCCGTTATTTTCAGCTTGTTCGTCTTTTGAATATTCTTCAGCCAATTCCCCGAAATTTTTTCCTTTATCCAGCTCCTCTATAATCATATTTGATTGAGCCAGGACATCTTTTTTATCCTCATCGTTAAAGGGTAGAAATATCCTCTGCACCCCTCTTTTTTCAGGTTCTTTAAAATGGTCTTTATTGTTTTCATAGTATTTTTCTATCTCTGACTCTTTGATTTCCATCTGTTCTTTTAGATCTTCCTTGTTCAGGAATACATATTCAGCTATTCTCTTTTCAGGGATTTCATATTTCTCTTTATTTTTGTTAAAAAAAGCCATTAAAGTTTCTTTAGAGGGTTGTTCTTTTATTTCCATTTTGTCAGATGAGATAAAAAGGTATTCCAATTCCGCCGACTCATTGTTTTTTTTGAAGTATTCCCATATTTCATCTTGAGTAACTGAAGCCCCTGCAGTCAAAATCTGGATGGTCTTTTCAATGATGATATCTTTAGAGATGCTTTCTTCAAAATCATTGACCGTGGTCCTATTCCATTCAAGTATCTTTTTATACTCATCAAATCCAATAAATTTTCCCTCCTTTTGGAAGACTGGATAGCTCAGTACTTTTTCTCTTATTTCCGAATCCGTGGCTTTAACACCCAAATGAAGGGCTATTTGAAGAAGGAGTTCATGTCTTATAGTTTCTTCTAAGGTCTGCTGTGGTATGTTCAACTGCTGGATGAAATTGGCGTCAAGCTCTTTGAACTGTTGTTTGAGGGATTCGATTCGAAATCTGAGATTATTTATATATGTTTCAGCGGAAATTTTTTCTTTGCCCACATAAGCAATGATGTTTTCGCTTCTTGCTTCTCCTGATCCGCCTCCTTTTCCCCAAACAAAAAATATGGAAAGAATAAATGCAATGATAACCAGCCAAAGTGCGGGGGCTAGGGATTTCAAATTTTTTCGCATTGATTTAAGCATTTTTCACCTCAAATATATCTTTTCCAATGTATGTCATTATTATGTATTCTCTGATTTTATGATAGCAAAATAAAATAAAGGTTTAAATAGCAAAAAAAAGGATTATCTAAGAATATCTCTTGAAATGACAATTCTTTGGATTTCTGAAGTCCCTTCATATATGGATAGAACTCTGGCATCTCTGTACAGTTGTTCAATAAAAAATTCTTTTGAGTACCCATATGCACCGTGAATTTGCAGGGATTCATAGGCAATTTTATTGGCTGCTTCTGAAGCAAAGAGTTTAGCCATAGCTGCTTCCTTGGTGAGACGCTTGCCTTGATCAAATAAGTCAGCTGCTCTATAAGTCAGAAGTCGGGACGCGTCAACCATGGTTGCCATATCAGCGATTTTGAATTGAATTGCCTGGAAAGAAGATAGATTCTGTCCAAAAGCTTGTCTTTGATTTGAGTATTTCACAGCCTCGTCCAAACAGCTCCTGGCGATACCAACAGATTGCGCGGCGATTCCGACTCGAGAGTAATCCAGGCAGTGAAATGCTATTTTTGTTCCCAGACCTTCAGTGCCTAAGATGTTTTTTGATGGAATCTTACAGCCTTCTAAACTGATTTCAGCAGTCATAGAAGAATGGAGACCCATTTTATCTTCTATTTTTGTTACTTTAAGTCCAGGGGAATCTTTATCCACAATAAAAGCGCTGAGTTTGCTTTTGCCTGATTCTGACCTTGGTTTGGCAAATAGAATATAGGCATCTGCATTTTTGCCGCTGGTGACCCAGGATTTTATTCCGTTTAAAACATAATAGTCACCCTTTTTTATAAAGTTTGTCTTTAGGGCTAATGCATCTGAACCAGCTTCTGGTTCACTCAGGCTGAAGGCTCCTAATATTTTTCCCTGAGCTGCTTGAGGAAGATATTTTCTTTTTTGTTCTTCGCTTCCGAATTTAGATATTGAGTAACAGAATAGGGATGAATGAACTGAAAAAATGACACCTAAAGAAGGCATAACACGGCTTAACTCTTCGATAACAAGGATAACAGATAGACTGTCTGTTTTGCTTCCTTCATATTCTTTGGGAATAGACATTCCCATCAGTCCGAGATCACCCATTTTTTTAATCAATCCAGAAGGAAATTCACGATTTTTCTCCAGTTCTTTAGCAACCGGCCTTACTTCGTTTTCAGCAAAATGAGTGACCATATCTTTGAGCATGCTTTGCTCTTCATTCAGATTAAAGTTCATAGCAACTCCAAAATTATATTATTTTTTATTATATTAGATGCTCAGATCTTTAAAATACGGATATAGATTCTTATAAGTTTTATTTAAATCTTCAATAGTTAGTTTTGTTTTTCCAATGATGGGCATAAAATTGGAATCTCCCACCCATCTTGGTATGATGTGCATATGGTAGTGATGAGCCACTCCAGCTCCAGCACTGTGACCGATGTTCATGCCTGTGTTGAAGCCATGAGGCTGATAGGCTTTTCGTAGTATTTCTATGGATTTTTTTAAAATATCGACCATTTCATCAGAGGATTTTTTTTCTGCCTTTTCAATGGAATCAAGATGCTGGTAAGGAACAATCATGAGATGGCCTGGGGAGTAGGGATATTTATTGAGAATGATGAAATTGTATTTTCCCCGGTAGAGAATGAAATTTTGCTTATCGTCCTTTTTTTTTGAAGCGGTACAGAAAAAGCACTCTTTCATTTTATAAGCATTTTTTACGTAATCTTCTCTCCATGGGACTGTCATGTATTCCATTATTTATTGATCATCTGTTTTAAAATTTTACTCGGCTTGAAATAGATTACTTTTTTAGCCGGCACTTTAACCCGTTCCCCAGTTCTTGGGTTTCTTCCTGATCTTGAATCGCGTTTTCTTATCCGGAAGCTCCCAAAACCCCGCAGCTCGATTTCTTCGCCTCTTTTTATGGCTTCCTTTAGGGTATCGAAGAAAATATTGACCCCATTCTCTGCTTCTTGTTTGGTGATGTTCATATCTTTTGATAATTTGTTGATTAAATCAGCCTTTATCATGATTTATTCTCCTTTTCTTTTTTTGACTTGCTGTCAGGGGTTTCTATATTTTTAAGTTGGTCTTTCATTATGTCACCAAGAGTATGCTTGGTGTCTTGACTTTGCATGTATTTTTTATATTCCATTTTTTGCATTTCAAGTTGAGCTTTTTTAAAGCTTAAAGATATTTTTTTGTCTTTTTTGTTCATCTTTAATATTTTTGCGGATTTTTCTTCACCCACAGAAAAAGCCTCCGAAGGATCCTCAATTTTTTTCTCACTGAGTTCTGATAAGAACACCACTCCTTCAATCCCGGGCGTGATTTCCACAAATACACCAAAGTCAACGATACGCACTATTCTCACGTTGACAATATCACCGATTTTCTGGCGTTCAAAGAAATCTTCCCAAATATCTCCTTCCAATTGTTTAATGCCCAGGGACAGTTTTTCTTTTTCCACATCGATATTAAGAATAATCGCTTCAATTTCCTCCCCAACTTTCAGAACATCAGAGGGATGATTTATTTTTTTCCAGCTTATGTCAGATATGTGAATAAGGCCTTCCACTCCTTTTTCCACTTCCATGAAAGCACCAAAGGCCGTTATATTGGTGATTTTTCCTTTGACTTTCTTTCCAGGACCATATTTGTCTTTTAGTGTTTCTAAAGGATGAGGTTTAACTTGTTTAAGACCCAGTGATATTCTTTTTTCATCTGGATTTATATCCAGTATGCTGACAGTCACTTCTTCACCCGGAGAAAGAATTTTTTTAGGATGCACCATTTTCCTTGACCAGGTCAGATCAGACACATGAATCAACCCTTCGACTCCTTTTTCCAATTCCACAAAAGCTCCGAAATCTGTTAAATTGACCACCTTTCCTTTGATTTTTTGCCCTTCCTTGTATTTGTCTTCAATGCTTTCCCAAGGATCTTCTGTCAGCTGTTTATAGCCTAAGGAAATTTTTTCTTCTTTCTCATCAAAATCCAGAATGACCACTTCTATCT
>DASRVI010000326.1:0-9886 GCA_035655135.1 Acidobacteriota bacterium
CGGATGTCCGGATTGAACGCAGTGGTAGCGCTTATTCTCAATATCATTATCATCATGGGAGTTCTGGCTTATTTTAAAGCCAACCTCACCCTCCCTGGAATAGCCGGCATCATCCTGACCGTTGGTATGGCCGTGGATGCCAATGTGCTGGTGTTTGAAAGAATCAGAGAAGAACTGACTCAAGGCAAGAGCGTGCTGAGCTCCATAGCTTCGGGCTTTTCCAGAGCATTCCGCACCATTCTGGATGCCAATATCACCACTGTTATCGCGGCGATTTTCCTTTTTCAATTTGGGACCGGTCCCATAAAAGGATTTGCCATCACTCTGATCATTGGAATCACAGCCAGTATGTTCACAGCTGTTTTTGTATCTCGACTTATCTTTGACCTAACCGTGGGGAGAAAGAAAAAGAAAAAGGACTTGAGTATATAAAGATGCAGTTATTAAAAAACCCCAACTTCAATTTTATGAAGTACAAGTACATAGCCTTAGGAATTTCAGGGATAATAATACTCTTAGGCATCATCAATATGACCATGGGTAAGGGCCTCAACTATGGGATTGATTTTGCCGGAGGAACCTTGATCCGGGTCATCTTTAAAAATCAAGTTCCTATCGGAGAAGTGAGAACCGCCCTTCAATCAGCCGGCATTGAAAGTCCTATCATCCAGAAAATGGGTGAAACAGGAAGAGAATTTATTATCCGAACCCTGCAGAAAACAGCTGAGGAAAAGGTTATTGAGGAGGAAGAAGCCCATGAAATCGTTGCCCAGATAGTGGTGGATTCTCTGAGAACAGAAGAAGAATTGGATGCCATAGAACAAGGTGTTCCTGATTTAAATAATGTGAATGAAGAACACCTCACTGAAATTTTGGCGCCTGAATATCCTGAAAAAGCTGATGAAATAGCCAAAAAAATCATAAATTTCAAAAAATCAAGCGATTTAAAAGGAATCATTCAGAGTTATTCTCAACTAGAAATATTGGAAGAGGTTGATTCTGAAGTCATCGATTATCTAAAACAAAAAACATTCCTGAGCAATGTGTCTGTTTTGAGCCGTGAAACGGTCGGCCCCCAAATCGGACAGGACCTGAGGCGCAAAGCCACCCAGGCCACCATTTGGGCTTTGATCGGAATGCTCATCTATATCGGAATCCGTTTTAAATACGCCTACGGGATTGCAGCTATCATTACCTTAGCTCATGATGTGCTGATCACCATGGGAATTTTCTCTTTAACCAATCGAGAACTCAATCTCCCTGTGATCGCAGCCATTCTCACCATTGTAGGATATTCATTAAACGACACCATTGTTATCTTTGACAGAGTCAGGGATAACATCAAGCTTCTTAGAAAGCTTGATTTCGGTAGTCTTTTAAACACCAGCATCAATCAAACCCTCAGCCGAACCATTGTCACTTCAGGAACCACTTTTCTTACGGTAGCTGCTTTGTTTTTATTCGGAGGTCAAGTGATCAACGATTTTGCATTTACCATGATGATCGGAGTCATCATTGGTACATATTCTTCTATTTATCTATCATGTTCCATGATATTTTTCTGGAAAATTATATTTAAACCAAAAAAAGGTATGGGTAAATGATATTTTTGACTTGTAAAAAGTCTTTTTTTTATTTATACTTTTATGGATTTTTTTGGTATTATATTATTGATAAAAATATTTAAAAGAGGTAAATAATGGCAGAAAAAGAAAAGCAGAAAAAATCTGAAGAATCAACGGGTATATTCAGAGACTCTTTCTTCAAAGCTGAGAAAGGCGGTGTACGTAAAGCCATAGCTTTTCCCATTGCTTTTTTCCTCCACGCCTCTCTTATTCTAGCTGCTCTTGTCCTTCCCCTCCTGAATCCAGGTCAGCTCCCTCAAGTCGAGGTCTACAGTGCTTTTCTAGCTCCCCCTCCTCCTCCACCACCCCCTCCTCCCCCTCCAGCTAAAAAACGTTCCAGCAGCAAATCAACCACTAAAATCAAGCCTGTTAAGGCTCAGACCAATATCGAGCCAGGTCAATTAGTTGCTCCAGTCGACATCCCCGACGAAATTGCAGAAGAAGAACTCACTGACTTTGGTATTGAAGGTGGAGTCGAAGGTGGAGTCGAAGGTGGAGTCGAAGGCGGCGTTCTAGGTGGTGTTGTCGGTGGCGTATTAGGTGGTGTGGTTGGAGAAGTTGAAGCTCCTGTCAGAGTTGGAGGCCAGATCAAAAAACCAAAGCTCATTCGCCGTGTCCCCCCTGAATATCCCGAAATAGCCATTCAGGCTAAAGTAGAAGGGGTTGTTATACTCGAAGCCGTTACAGATATATACGGCCGGGTGCAGTCAGTAAAGGTCCTTAAATCAGTTCCCCTCCTGGACCAGGCTGCTAAAGATGCTGTCAGGCAATGGGTCTATGAACCCATGGTCATCAACGGTCGCCCACGGCCCGTTGTTTTTACGGTTACTGTTACCTTTGAATTAAAATAAGAAAACTTTATGAATGCTTACGATATTTAAAAGGAGGCAATTAAAATGCAATTTAGTCTAGTGGAATTATGGCACTCAATGGGTTTACCAGTCAAGTTCGTTGCTACTCTTCTGGTATTTCTTTCTATCTTAACCATTTACCTGTTCATCGAGCGTCAAATCATATTCATGAAAGCAAAGAAGAGATCAAAAGTTCTTGCTCCAAAGATGGAAGAATTACTCAGAGCAGGCAAAAACAAAGAAGCCCTTAATCTTGCAACCAAAAAAGAGAACAAAAGAAGTCATTTAGCTAGAGTTTCTGCTGCTGGAATTAAAGAATTCCTGGAGGGCGAAGAAGCAGGTCTCGGTTTTGACCAGCAAGTTGATACCGCTGAAAGAGGAACCGACAGAGCTTCAGTTATGTTCACTCAGGAACTTAAAAGAGGACTGAGCGTTCTGGCAACCATAGCCACATCTTCACCTTTTATTGGTCTTTTTGGGACAATTCTTGGTATCATCAATGCTTTCCAAGGAATAGCCATGACAGGATCTGGCGGCCTAGGAGCTGTTATATCCGGAATTGCAGAAGCTCTTATCTCAACCGCTTTTGGAATTGGAGTGGCTATTTTAGCTCTTTGGGTCTACAATTACTTAGCTGATAAAGTAGAAGTCTTCGGAGCAGAAATGGCCAATACTGGCTCAGAAGTTGTTGATTTCTTTTCAAGAAGAAAAGAGGTAACATCTTAAAAAAGGGTTCTTTAAAAGTTATCCAAGTAAAAATAAAAAAATTTAAAGAGGTATAAAATGGGTGTTAAAGCTCTTAAAATGAAAAAAGAAGAGATGAATGCTGAACCTAATGTGGTTCCTCTCTGTGATGTGCTGCTGGTTCTCTTAATCATTTTCATGGTGGTCACTCCTCTTGTTCAAAAAGGTGTGGACCTTAAACTCCCAACCGCTTCCAATACCATAGAAATGCCTGATAATCCGGAGGTTGTTCTCTATGTAAGGAAAGACGGCACACTTTTTGTTAATGATCAACAAGTAGATGAGAGAAACCCACTTCAAATCCTACTCGAAGATGCTATGATGCAGGCTAGCGACAAAAAGCTTTATCTAAAAGCAGACCAGGATCTAGAATTCGGTGAAATCGTTGAGATTATTGGAACAATGAAGAACGCCGGTGTCGAAGATATTGGAATCATTACCGACAAGAAAACAGAAGAAATCAAATAATCTGAAAAATTTTATTTTATAGTTGATTCAAATCCAGGGAGTAAAGAAAGAAAAGCTTCTACTTCTTCTTTACTCCCTGGTTCTTTATTAAGGACTTTTTTCCAGATTTCCTTACTCTCCATACAAAAGTAAAGAGGGACCTTTTCATTCCCATAGGAGTGAATGGCTTTCACTATTTTCTGGTATAATTTGATCCTCAAGGGTTTAAAATATCTCAACTTACCATCAATGCCTTTGATCATTTCCTGATAAATTATCTTAGTTGAAGGGAATCTCTTTCTAATCAAACTCTTAAGCTGTTTGGGGAAACGAAGAGACCCTAAACTGATCCAAGCTATCCGAGAGGGATCGATTCTGCTAAAAAGCCTTTTGATCACAGCCTCATAGCCCTTCTCCCATCCAGGATATAAAATCAATGGATCAAAATGGAACGCGACTCTAAAGCCTCTATTCTGAACCTCAAAAGCAGCCTCTATTCTGTCTCTTACTGGAGGAGCTCCTTTTTCCTCTTTTTCAGCCATCAATTCTGTGTTAAGGGACCACGCTGTAATGATATTCTCAGATGGTTCTTCACTCATGATATTGTCTATATTCAGTGACTTGGTTTTCAGCTCAAAATTCACTCTTTTTTTTCCCCTGAAATAAGCGATAAGTTCTTTGGAGCGTTCTGTGATAGGGTCTAACGCTAAAGAATCGCCTAACTCCCCTGTTCCGATGCGAATGAACCGGTTTCTTTGTTTGAAAAGAAATTTATCTAACTGCTCCCACAGATCATCTGTATTGACATGTATGATCATCAAGGGGTTGTCAAGATAATGCTGAAGAATGCAGTAAGAACAATCCATAGGGCAGTTCAAGTCTGTGTTCATGATATAATAATTGCATCCTAAATAATAGGGTGTGCAGGGACAGGGCTTAACAAAATCTCCTTTTAGAGATTTTAACCATAAAGATTTCTTGCCTTCCCCTATAGAGTCTTTTAATGCAAGATATCTTTTGATAACTTCTTCTTCATTTTTGACGACTTGGACAGGAATCGAGTTCAACTTTTTCAATATTTTTTGGGAAAGAGGCAACTTGAGGCTTGTTTCATCAACGAATATTTTTTGAATTTGGTTCTGAAATTCAGTCATGAGAAAATGGATTAAAAAGCAAAGAGATTTCTTTTCTTTCAGACAATTCCTTGAGTTTACGGATGTGTTTTTTCAGCTCTTCTTGGTTTTTAATGTCTAATTTTATGGTTATGGTATCCCCTTCAAAAAATTTTGAAGGAATCACCTTCATGTCTTCAGGAAGATCCAGACTTTGGCTGAGTTCTTCAAAGGCCTTTCTCCATGTATTGAAGGTGGGATTTTTCAACTTTTTTGATAACATATAGATCTTTTCAGCCTTTTGGAACGGATTGAGACCTTTATCATCCTGTATTCTTAATAACTCTCCAGAATTTAATAAATTTTGAACAGAAACATCTTGTTTCCTGGAGATATCAAATAAATTTTCAATCAGCTGTTTTTGCTTGTTGAGGCTTAATGGTTCCATAAAAGGATAAAAAGCCTGTGCTTCCTCGGGAGCCAGCTCGGTCATTATTTCAAGCATCCCCAGTGACCAGTTCTTCTGGTGTGCGGTCTTTTTTATGTTTTCTTTGAGTCCATCTATATTTAAGTAAACCTCCATGACCTCTCTTTTTGGAGGAATCTTTAAAAGAGACATGTATTTTTTGATGATATTTTCCGGTTCTTCTCCAAAGTCATAAAATTTTCTTATCACAGCCGCTTTTTCAATTTGAGAATACTCCCTTATTGACAAATTTTCATATACTGGGATTTTGAATGCCTCCAGGTCACTTTCCCCCGGCATCACAAACACTGGTATCAAAGGAACAGATAATTTTTGACAGGCGGTTATTCTTCTCCATCCTGAAACGATAATATATTTTTGTTCCCTTTTTGTTAATACAGGAGGATTCAGCAGCCCTGATTTTTTTATGGAGGGAATGAGAGAATCTACTGAAAAATAAGGTGAAATCTGGAATCTTTTATCCGCTGTGTCAATCTGGTCTATGTTGATCTGAGTAAACTTCATATTTTGCATATTCTAATTTTAATCCAATTCATCCAACGAGTCCAATCCTGAGCTATTCAGCCACACCTGAATTTCGTTTTACTAATGGGCTTGTTTTTGTTATCTTGACTGAGAAGAATTTGATGAAAAAAAATACAGAATCCATTGTCATCCCACCCAAAATCAAAAATTTGAAGAGCCAAAGAGCTTTTTTTATTCCTGCAGACACTCCCAGAAGAGCCATAAAACAACATTTAGAAAAAAAAGCTGAAAAAAAACATAAATTTTTGTTCTCTCATCTCTATAAGCTCAAAAATAAAGTTGTTCTCTTGGGAGGCATTGGAGCTCCGGCAGCTGTGCTGGCTGTGGAACCTTTGGTTTATTCTGGCGTAGAGGAAATCATTGTGTTGGGATTCTGTGGGGGACTCACAGAAAAAATAAACCTTTTTGATATTTTTATGATAAACACAGCTTTTTCTGAAGAAGGAACTTCATCCTATTACATTCCTGATAAAAATAAATGGACTTCCTCTAAAAAATTATCCAAAGAGATAGAGCGAATATTTAAATCAAATTATATGGTCCTTGAAAAGGCTTCCATTGTATCCATAGATGCTCCTTACAGAGAAACAAAAAAATGGCTCCTTCACAAACAGAAAATGGGGATTGAGTTAGTTGATATGGAAACATCTGCTGTGTTTGCTCTGGCTGAATATCATCATATAGAGGCCGCAGCTGTTATGGTGGTATCTGATATTTTGGGGCCCCAATCACATCAAATCGGTTTCTTAGAAACAAAATTCAATGACCGAATCAAAAAAATTTTATCCATTTTTTTTGAATAGGTCAGGAAAGACTGAGTTATTCACGAGTCAAGGTTGATGCAGATGCAGCGAGATCGGCTCGCCTGAAAGGTAAATAAATGGCGATTAAAATAAAAATATAAACAGGAAGATAGTCAGATAATGGTTATTAAAATATACTTTTGTATCGCTTAAACAAAATTAATTATAAAAATATCGCCATGTTTTTATGAATAAGTTAGGAGATTGAAATGAAACCTAAAGCCTTGATCACTAAAAAACTTCTTCCTGAAGCCATGGAATATCTAGAAAAACACATCCATTATGAAGTGGCTGGCACAGATCAATATCCCTCCAAAGAAGAAATCATTTCCCGGATTAAAGATAAACAAGGACTCATATCCCTGCTGGTTGATAAAATCGACAAAGAGGTCATAGACGCAGCTCCTGACCTGAAAATCATTGCCAACTGTGCGGTAGGATACAATAACATAGATGTGAAATACGCCACCACCAAAGGCATCTATGTCACAAACACTCCTGGAGTCTTAACAGACACCACAGCTGATCTAACGTGGGCTCTTATCCTTTCCACAGCCAGAAGAATTCCACAGGCTGATCAGTTCACCAAAGACAAAAAATATAAAAACTGGGAGCTGGACCTTTTTCTAGGCAAAGATCTAACTGGAAAACAACTGGGAATCATTGGCATGGGTCGAATAGGAAGAGCAGTGGCTTTAAGAGCTCAGCCTTTTAAACTCAAAACAGTTTATACCGACCCAAATAGGCTCACTCCTGATGAAGAGAAAAAATACAAAGTCCGCTATCTTCCTCTTGAAAAACTCCTGAAGACTTCTGATATCATCACCATCCATACCGCATTGACCAAGGACACTCATCACTTGATCTCAAGAAAAAACATTCATCTCATGAAAAAACAAGCCATGCTGGTCAATGTATCCCGAGGTCCTGTGGTGGAAGAAAAAGCACTGGCTGAGGCTCTTGAAAAGGGAGACTTATGGGGAGCAGGATTAGACGTTTACGAAAATGAACCTGAAATTGAAGAAAAACTGCTCTCTTTGGACAAAGTGGTTTTACTTCCTCATATTGGAAGTGCCGGCTATGAAACACGACTTAAAATGTCTATGATGGCTGCGAAAAACCTGGTCCATGTTCTCTCAGGGAAAAAACCTTTGAATCCAGTCAATAAAATCTGAACGGAGCACAAGCCATACCTGAATTTCATCCTATTTCTTTATTTCCTTGGCTGCAGCCTTCACTTCTTTCACAAACTCATCCACCATATCCTCGGCTTTTACCTTCCGGAAAGATTTCCCGTGCTTGAATATCAATCCATATCCTTTTCCACAGGCTATGCCAATATCCGCTTCTCTTGCCTCTCCTGGCCCATTGACCTCGCATCCCATCACAGCCACGGTAAGTGGTTTTTTGATGTCCTTGATCCTGTTCTCTATTTCCACCGCCATTTCTGGCAAATCCACTCTGCATCGACCACACACAGGACAGGAAACAAAATTTAATCCTCTTTTTCTCAGTCCCAAGCTGGAGAGAATCATATAGGCCGCCCGGACCTCTTCTTCAGGCGGAGCCGTCAGTGAAATCCGAATGGTGTCAGCCAATCCTTCCTTTAAGATCAGGGCCAATCCTGCTGAAGATTTCACGCTTCCTGAAAACAAAGGTCCAGCTTCGGTTATTCCTGCATGAAAAGGATAATCCACATGTTGAGCCAGAAGCTTTAAAGACTCCAAGGTTCGAAGCACATCCGAAGCTTTGATAGATACCTTCATAAGATGAAAGTCCATTTCTCCAATAATTCGAATATTTTTCAAGGCACTCTCGACCAAAGCCTCTGGGCTCGCCTTCCCGTATTTTTCCAATATATCCTTTTCCAGAGACCCTGCATTGACTCCGACTCGAATAGGGACACCTTTGTCTTTGGCTGCTTTGACCACTTCTTTGATTCTTGTTTTCGACCCTATATTTCCAGGATTGATCCGAAGCCCGTGAACTCCTTTTTTTATGGATTCCACAGCCAATCTATAATCAAAATGGATATCAGCGATCACCGGAATGTTCACTTTTTTTATGATTTCTTCCAAGGAATCAACCGACTCTTTATCCGGGACAGCGATCCTGATAATCTCGCACCCCACCATTTCAAGTCTCTTGATCTGCAGGATAGTGGCTTGAGCATCCCTTGTATCTGTCTTGGTCATGGACTGGACCACAATAGGAGCACCTCCACCTATGGGAACATCCCCTATTTTTATCTGCTTTGTTTTTCGTCTCTTAAACTCCACTTTCCTGACCTTTTCATAAAAAAATGGCAATATTTTTATTATTAATTCATTTTCAGCTATGTACAGGTTTTTTTCAAAAACATTGACTTGTACATTTTTCTTGTCTTTGTATTCTATTCTAAACGCCATTTTTTTACCATTGAGGCGAGCCGATCTTGCTGAATCTGCTTCGTTACAGGGCATTCGCAGTGAAATACCACGACTTCATACCCTGTGCCTTGCATCTACAGCGACCTCGACTCGTGAATAAATCAGGTTATCTTTCCTGACCTATTCATAAAAAAATGGCAAAGCTCCTCTGTTATCACCACGGCAAAAGACTATCCCAACCATTGGGCAAACGCTTGACCACATCATTAAGAATCACAAAAACTATAATGATGATGAACATGGCAAAGCCGATCTGCATAATGATCTGCTTCACTTTGGGACTGAATTCTTTTCTGAATAATCCCTCTAAGGAAAGCACAAGAATCTGTCCTCCGTCCAGCACAGGAATGGGGAAAAGATTAATGATTCCTAATTGGAGACTAATGAAAGCGATCCAGCTTAAAAGCGAGATAAACCCCCCTCTTAAAGCAGCATAAGAAAAATTGGCTATATCAATAGGCCCTCCTACCTGAGAGGCTGGAGTTTCTCCGGTGATAAGTTCTTTGAGGAAATTGAACACCATAGATATCAATTCGATATTGAAGTTAACACTTTGGGCAATGGCGGCAAAAAATCCATATTGTTCAATAGTGGCTTCTGGGATAAGCATGATCCCGACCTCACCCTTTCCTCCTTTGTCCTGAGGAGTGATGGTCAAATGCCTTTTCTCTCCGTTTCTCCGGATTAAAAATTCCAATTCCTTCCCAGCATTATTCCCAATAATCTCACTGAATTGAAAATAATACACAGGTTCTTGTTCCACTGCTAAAATAACATCTCCTGGCTTAAGCCCTGCCTTTTCAGCCGGAGTGCCCGGAGAGACCATCTGGACCTGAGTGTACACTTTTCCAAAAAATCCTGCA
>DASRVI010000327.1:0-2549 GCA_035655135.1 Acidobacteriota bacterium
TGCTGATTATGTCTCTCCTTCTATTGAGATGCAGCAAGACTTGAGCGGAATCGGATTCAATGTAGGGGGAGGATTTGATATACACTTTACTCCGAATATCGCATTTTCCATTGAAGCAAGATATTTCATTTTAGGAGAGAGTGAAATAAACTGGGAAACAGTTGCTGGTGAAGAACTCCAATCCTATATTTATGACCTCACTTATAGGATGAATTCGGACTGGTTTCAGCTGAAATACGGTGGATATTATTATAACAATCCAAAAGTATGGTCATGGGATTATTGGCAGTTTGGTGCTGATGATTTGGATGCGCTAATGGATTCTTTTAAGTTCAATCCTTCTTTCCCCAAAATCGCAGCAGGGATTAAATTTTCATTCTAAGATTTTTCAGTCTAGCCCAATAGACGAGAACCGGCAGGAGAGTACTGATTTAATCAGTGCTCAAGGGCCGGTTTTTTATTTCAAATGGAAACTGATTTTGTTCCTTCTTTAAGAAAGACCGGTTTTTTCCGCTCCCCTTACAAGGTCCAGGCGTAACCGATCTTGAGAAAAAAGGTTCGGTCAGTCTGGGTTAATCTGATGTCATAGAATCCCAGATAATTGTCGCTGTATCCTAGAAACAAAACCGTGCGGGGATTCAGCTTATAAGAAAAAAGGAGCTGGGAGAATAGGGTTTGTGTTTTTGTTTCCACGTCATCTTCATAGAGGTCAAGATTCCTGTCTATATCCTGGTACTGAAGGATGGCCCGGAAAAAGACATTGTTGTTGAGATGATAGATGAAATGCATCTGGGGCAGCTGCGCAAGAAAAAGCTGTTCCCCGTCTATTTTTAACCATCTATATAAGTAGCTGAAGTTCATATTGATATGAGTCCCCAAATTCCAGTTCAGTTCAGGACTTATCTGAAAGTATTTTCCGGCCCGCACATGAGCGTAATCGATCTCATCACCGTAGCTTAAAGAAATCCCACTCTGAAGAGTCCCTGTGGGGCGAATGGAAAAGAATATGTGATTGAAAAACTGGGAAAAAGGTTCCTGTTTATAGACTTTTTTACGTATCCCCACTACAGTTGAAAAGTTGGACTGCATAGGACCGCTGAGAAATATATTGGCTTCCAGCTCTCTTTCCAATAAGTTGCCCTGGTGGTCATTGGTCTGGTCATAGTTGGCAATGGCATTGATTTGAGAGAAAAAGCTTTTTTCTGTGGGGATGTATAAATACCCTCCTCCCACTTCAAAATTGCGGAAATCCACTTGAGGAACAAATCCCAAATCTGCCCGGAATTCAGGACTGAAATCTTCATAGGAACCAAAGAGCACATAATTTTTTTTCTGACGCGATGCTTCAATATTGGCTGCGTATCCATAGAGTTCTCCGGTATCTTGATTGTAATCTTGAGCCAGAGAATCCGGATAAGCGGTTTGTGAACCCAGGAACTGAAAGGTAATCGCGTCAGATTTATTGATTCTGAGAAGTCCATCCACTCCTGCAAGACGGTTGTGATAGCTCTCACCTTCCCGGTCAGTCATCAAAATGCCAAGAGTGGAGCCTCCCCCAACATCACGGCGGTAGCGGAGGACATTGGAAAAGGACCGCCGGTTTAAAAATCCGGAACTTGAGCCCTGAGAACCTGGAAAGATCAGGTTTGTCAGCTGGTCCTGAGATGAGAAAAAACCAACGGCATTTTTCCCTTCTTTTCCTGAGATTTTCACTCCCCAGTCAGGATCTGCAATAGACCGGGTGTATAATGCCTGAACCGGTGTTTCAAAAAAGTCCTGACCTTCCAGAAAAAAAGGCCGTTTTTCCGGATAATAAAGAGCAAACTGCTTGTTGATGTCAAGCTGTGCCACATCAGCTTCTACTTGAGAAAAGTCTGGATTTAGAGCAGCGCTCAAAGTCATGTTATTGGTGAATCCCCATCTTCCTGAAATTCCCGCATTTCCAAAAGAATTTAATTTTTTTATAGGTCCATCAGGATAGTCCTCTCTTCCCTCCGAATAAAGCCCTACTACAGTGGGATCCAGCTCGATATTACGTCCGGGTTCTGCTCCTGAGAATCCTTGAATCTTAGGAAGCTGACAGAGGATGCACTGTTCATTCCGGTCTAAAGGAAAAGAGCTGATCTGATGCCGCCGGCTCCTGGGATAATTACGCACCGGAGCAAATCCCCATAATTGGTCCTCTTTTGAAGGCTGGAACTGTAAAGCTCTGAAAGGAATGGCAATTTCCACCACATAACCAAAATCAGTGATCTGACCTGCAGAGTCCCAAATGGCGTCCCAAGACATATCCTCTTGAGTACCCCCGTTACTCATGATTTCGTCCCCTTGAATGCCTAAAGGATTCACAAAGAATGCAAAAGCTCTGTTTTGGTCGTTAAATGTATCAATGATCAAACCAATTGAGTCATCCTGCCAGGCTTCATCGCGGTCAGAAAGATAAGCTCTTATTTTTTCAGGCTCAGGATCAAAGGCTCGGCATCCCACATACAATTGGTTGGTGTCATATATTAAATAACACTCTGTATCCACAGGAGCGGGAACGTTTT
>DASRVI010000328.1:0-4635 GCA_035655135.1 Acidobacteriota bacterium
GAAAATCTACCCTGCTTCTTCACCTCAATGGTATTCTTCAGGGGGAAGGGATAGTGAAAATAGGGGATAGGGAAGTCAAGAAAGATACGGTGCCGGAGATCCGTGCTAGAGTGGGGATGGTGTTTCAAAATCCGGATGACCAGTTGTTCAATCCCACAGTGGAAGAGGACATTGCTTTTGGCCCGCTCAATATGGGGCTCAAGCCGGATGAAGTCAAACGCAGAGTCAAAGAAACTCTAAAGGAGATGCGGCTTCAGGGTTACGAGAAAAAAGCCTCCCATCACTTATCTTTTGGAGAGCGGAAAAGAGTTGCCTTAGCCACAGTGTTGGCCATGAAACCAGAGATTGTAGCTTTTGATGAGCCCTTTTCCAATCTGGATCCGTCCATGGTAGGGCAGCTTCTCCGTATCATAAAAGGCCTGCCCGCCACTGTGGTCATTGTGTCCCAGGAGATTATTCCGGTTGCAGCCTGTTGTGATCGGATCGCCGTATTAAAAGAGGGACAGATCGTGACCATGGGTCCTTCCTATGAGATTATTAAAGACAGAGAAATGCTCCGCTCCTGCAGTCTTGATATTTCCATCTACGAATCTATGTGCAAAAAAATCTTCCCCTAAATACAGTACCGTCTTACTGTGTCCCCATTTTATTTAACAACAAAAAACAGGGGACAAAAAAAGGGACATAGTAAGACGGTACTGTATTTATACTGTATTTAAAGCTTGTTCTCTTCATTTTTTCTGCGCCGCCAGCCTCTTTCTGGCGTCCTCAACCTCGCTAAAACCCGGGTCCGCATCCTCCCACAGATCAAGAAATTGTTCATAATACTCCACGGCTTGAGCCGCATCACCCTTCTCCTCATAAATCCTTCCCAACCAGTACAGACTTCGCGCATAGATATCGCCTGTATAGAGCTTGCCTATGGTGAAGGTCAATATCTTTTCATACTCCTCCCGGGCTCTTTCCAGATCCCCGGTTTCATAATAAGCTGAAGCCAGATGATCAGCAAAATTAGCTTGGTCGTGAGAAAAGGGTGTCATCCCATGCTCGTAAGGAAGCAGAGAAATGGCTTCTTTAAAAAGGTCAATGGCCTGGTTATCATTTTTTCTTTTTAATTCAATAAGCCCCAGCAAATGAAGAGAGTACCGGATGTCTTTTTTATTAGTGCCTTTTTCAACCAGTTCCTTGATATCATCAGCGGCTTTCTGTGCCTCCTCGACCGAATCCATCATCAAAAACGCCCTTCCCTTATAATAAAGAGCGCGTCTCTGCCATTTCAAAGAATCTTCTGTCTCTGGAGCGATCTCAAACGCAGCCTCACAATCCTTTAAAGCTAACTCAGGCTGCCCGGATTTAAGATAGCTGTAAGCCCTCCAAACATAAAAGCAGGCTCTCCACCAGTTATCACCGAGCTTCTCTGCCAATTCCAGTCCCTGTCCATAGTGCTGTATTCCGCTCTTGAACTTTCCCCTCAGAATGTATGAATTGCCCAGCACAATTCGTGTGTACATATGCCATCCCAGTTCCTCACTCTCAAAAACCTTGAGATACTGCTCCTCTGCCTTTTCAAAATCTTCTTTGCCCACATAGGCATTCCCTTTAGTGATATGAACCATGATGTTATCCGGATTAAGGGACTGGGCTTTATTCGCTTCAGCCAGGGCAAGATCGTAATCACCCTGGATGAAATGGGTCCATGATAGTTCCAGCCGGATCATGAGGCTGTCACCAATATCCTGAATATATCCTTCCAGCACTTTCCTTGCCGTTTCATGCTCTCCCTTAGCTCTGTAGGGCTCTGCGATATTGATATACGGGAAAAAAGATTCATCTTTAGCTTGAATCTGGACAAGATAGCACTCTTTGGCTTTGTCCCATTGTTCGGTCGAAATGTAGAGAACCCCCAGGTTGGTTCTGGCAATGGTATCTTCCGGGTAAAGCTTGAGATGCTTGTTATAAGCTTTAATAGCTTTGTCATAAGTGGTCTCCGAACTTTTGTAGAATTCGGCTTCGATGAGATAGCGCTCTCTGTCGGACAGCCGGTCTTTGAGCTCAAAAGCCTTCTGGATACACCTTTTTTTCTCGGAAAACAAGGCCAGGTTGTTGTAGGACATGGCCATGCTCCGGTAAGCCATGGCAAATTCAGGGTCCAGTTCAAGAGCTTTTTCCATGTATTGAATGTTTTTCCTGTATTCACCCTTATAATTGAATTCTCTTCCCTGGACATAATATTTAAAGGCTTGAGGAGAGCTGGTAGTGATCTTTTTGACTTCCTCATCTATATCCCCGAATATCTCATCTTCAGAGAGTTCCAGATCTGCCTTGATCCTTTTGGTGATCTCATCCACCATGGAAAAAACAGCCTGTTCTCCTTTTCCTTCCACCCGGTCTGAGCCTATGATATCGCCTGTGCTCATTTCCTGAAGAGTGTACTCGATCCGAAACATGTCACCGGCTTTGGATAGATTTCCCAGCAAAATGTGATTCACTTCTCCCTCAGCAGCAACCTTCATCAAGTCCTCTGAAGCATAGCTTTTAGCCTCCAAAAGATTGAATTTTCTCAAAAGGCTGTAAAGCTGGTCCCCGCTCAGCACACTGATATACTTGGACTGGGATAAGTCGGTGATGATGGAATCCGAAAGAGCGCTTCTCCAGATATTATAGGCTTCATCTCCGGTGTTGTTTTTAAAGTACATCACCGCTACAGATGGCTTCCCAGAAGTGGAGGGAGGAACCACTTCCTTTCTAGGGAGAATCAACCACAAAACCACAGCCCCAATGATGAGAGCTGCCACAACCAGTGCCGGAATCAAGAGTTTTTTGACACTGAATTGGACCGTGATCTCACGCGAAGTGATAGGCTTTTTTTTGGGCACTGTTCTTTCTGTGGTGGGAATGCCCTGTTCGATTCTTTGGAGCTCAGAGCCCACTTCTCCGGCACTCTGATATCTCTTTTCTCTTTCTTTTTCCAGGCACTTGAGGATCAATTGGCTGAGGTCTTCTGAGATCTGAGCGTTCAGTTCTCTGGGATCTTTGGGAATCTCGCTTTTATGCTTCACCCCCACGGCAAAAGGCGTATCTCCTTCAAAAGGAACCTTTCCTGTGACCATTTCATACAAAATGATTCCCAGAGAATAGATATCTGACCGCGGATCCACATTTTTGGCTTCCACCTGCTCCGGTGACATGTACTCAGGTGTCCCAATCATGACTCCAGCCTCGGTAATTCCCTTGGCCCCCAAAGAGCGGGCAATGCCGAAATCCATGATCCGAACATTTCCGTCTCTGTCGATCATGATGTTGTTTGACTTTAAATCACGATGCACCACTCCCAACTTGTGCGCCTCTGTCAAACCGCTGCACACCTGCTTGGCGATAGAGATGGCTTTGCCCACAGTGAGCTGTCCGGACTGACGGATAAAGCTTTTTAAATCTTGACCCGGGATATACTCCATGGTGATGAAATAGCTGTTGTTGTGTTTGCCCAGGTCAAACATGCCGCAGATGTTTTTGTGTCTGATCTTGCGGGCAGTGGTCAGTTCATTCCGGAAGCGCTCCACTGTCTTTTTGTCTGAAGAGATCTCAGGCTTAATAAGCTTGAGTGCCATTTTCTCGTTGGTTTCTTTGTCCAGAACTTTATAGACCCGCCCCATGCCGCCTTTTCCCAGCTCTTCGATGATCTGATAGCGTCCAGCAAAAGTGGAGCCTGTGGTCAGTTCTTCTTTAGCGGTTTCCATGGTTTTGGTGTGGGCTGAATTTTGAACCTGGGGCAGCGGAGTCCCGCAATCCTTACAGAATTGAGAATCCTCAGGATTTTCGGTCTGGCACTTCGGGCATATGTTCGCCAAGTTTTCCCCCATTTTTTTTCTGACCAAAAAATAACAGGGAATCCGCCAAAAGTCAATTATAAATTGGGTCTTAAATACAGTACCGTCTTACTGTGTCCCCAATTTAGAATTATCCCGCCAAATCAAAAGCGAGACATGGGCTTGTTCCGTGTCCCTGTTTTTTGTATGATTGGAAAAAGGAGGGCAAAATGGACGTATGGACAGTGATTGGGTATTTGCTCCTGGGCGGCATTCTCGGCGCCGTAGGTCAGTGCCTCAGAGTGATTGTAGGCTTGAAAAAAAGACACGACGAAGCCATACAAAAGGGCAAATCCTTTAAAGAGCTTTTTGATAAAGAGAAAATGTGGACCAGCTTTCTCATTGCTTTTATCGTGGGGGTTGCGGCTGGAGTTCTTGGGATCATCAACTTTATGGGACAGGAGATCACTCCTCAATTCATACTGACTCTGATCGGCATCGGGTATGTAGGCACGGATTTTATCGAAGGCCTCCTCATCAAAAAAGCCTACCAAAAAACAGGGTAAAAATAGGGTAAATAAATAAACCGGACCCGTTTTTGGGAGAACCGGACCCGTTTTTGGGATGCCCGTTTTTTGGTCGGGACTTGACCTCCATTTTGATTTCTGCTTAAATTTCACCTGTCATGAGTGTTCCAGAGAATCAAAAAGATATCCTATCCTCCTGGAAGGAAATCGCCGACTATTTGAACTGCGGGGTGAGGACATGCCAGAGATGGGAAAAAGAGTCTGAGCTTCCTGTTCACCGGTTGTTGGAATCTTCCAGGGCC
>DASRVI010000329.1:0-3182 GCA_035655135.1 Acidobacteriota bacterium
CACTGACTGCATACGTTCAGGGAAAATAGAAAAAGCAGGATAGACTTAACTTATATTCTCACCACAGAAAAAACCTCAGGGATACCTTTTATTTCAGATGTGATTTTTTCTAGTTGTTCAATGTCCTGAACAGTGAGGTTGAGGTTTATTCTGGTTGTTTTATCTGAGGCAGCATTGACATTGGCTTTCTTTATATTGACTTTTGAGTCGGCGATTCTTGAGGTTATTTTTGCTAATACTCCAGGTCTGTCTTTGGCTTTGATTAAAAGTGATGCTTCGTAATCGCCCTTGATTGATTTATCCCAAGACACTTCCACCATTCGTTGAGAGGGCAGGATTTCTTTTTTAACTAAATGGCATCTTAGGGAATGAACTGTTATTCCTTTTCCTGAGGTAATATATCCTATTATTGGCTCTCCATAAATGGGAGAGCAGCATCTTGCCAGTTTGATATTCGAGCTTTCTAAGTATTTAACCTTTATGGCTGGTTCTGTTTTTTTAATGACTTTTTTAGCTGCTTTCTTAATAAGAGTCTCTTTTCTGGACGAGAGATCTTTATCTGGAAGTATTTTTTCTAACAGTTTTCTATTCAAAACAATTTTTCCTATCCCCACCATTTCATAAAAATCTTTTAATGACTTGATGTGAGAGTGAGTCGCTTTCCTTATTTTTTTTAAAAGCTCCTTCCCTTTTAGGGAGGTGCCTTTCATTTTATGTTTAGCAAGCTGTTTGTCCCAAAGTTTTTTACCCATTGAGATGTTTTTTATTTGCTCCTGTTTATTAAGCCCTCTTTTTATATGATGTTGGGCTTTTGAGGTGAATGCAAAATTAAGCCAGTTTCGGCTGGGTGTTTTTTTGTCAGAAGTGATGATCTCAACAATAGAGCCTGGTTCCAGGACTGATTTTAGCGGCACTGACTTTCCGTTTATGATGGCTTTATCAGCGGTCAGCCCTATTTCAGTATGTATTTTAAAGGCGAAATCAAGAGCGGTAGCTCCCATAGGAAGGGTTATGACCTTTCCCTTGGGAGTAAAAACATAGACTTCCTCAGGAATCAAATTTGTCTTTAAACTCTTTATGAATTTTCTGGGGTCTTTTTGTTCATTGTACAGCTCCACCATCTCCCTGAGCCATTGAAGTCTTTCGTCTTCTTTGACTAAAGATTTAGCGTCAGCTTCTTTATATTTCCAGTGAGCCGCAATCCCGTTGACTGAGATTTCATGCATTTCATGTGTTCTGATCTGGATTTCAATGGTTTGTTTTTTTTCTGTGAGTATAGTTGTGTGCAGGGCTTGATATAGATTTGGTTTGGGCATGGATATAAAATCGTTAAACCGGGCGGGAAGGTGGGTCCAGTTCTGGTGAATAATACCCAACGAAGCATAGCAGTTTCGAGTGGAATCTGTGATAAGCCTCAGTGCCATGAAATCATATACTTGGTCGAATTTGACGCCTTGTCTCTTCATTTTTCTATAAACGCTGTAAGGTCTTTTTATTCTTGAAGATATCTCAACTGAGATCTTATTTTTTTTCATCAGCTCAAAAATACTTTTTTCAATCTTTTTTAATGTTTTTTCTGAATCTTTTTTTTTGGTTTTTATTAGAGAAAGAATGCGGAAATAGTTTTTTTGATCAACATATCTAAAGGAAAGATCCTCCAGCTCTCCTTTTATTCGTCCCATTCCCAATCTGTTGGCGATAGGAGCATATATTTCCAGGGTTTCATGAGCTATCTGCCTTTGTTTTTTGTCAGAGAGGTATTTTAATGTTTTCAGATTGTGTATTCTATCCGCAAGTTTTATGAATATGACCCTGAGATCATCAGTCATAGCCAGAATTATCTTTCTGATAGTTTCGGCTCGCCTTGTTTCTGGAGAAGATTCTTCTACCAGACCAATTTTTGTTACTCCTTCCACAAGATGGGCAACCTCTTTTCCAAAAACTTTTTTAATATCAAGCGCAGTGACATCGGTGTCTTCGAGAACATCATGGAGAAGGGCAGCTGTGAGTGTGGTTGGATCTAGCTTCATGTCAGCAAGAATATTGGCAACTTCCAGCGGGTGGCTGAGATAAGGTTCTCCAGAAAGACGGACCTGTCCTTTATGAGATTGAGCGGCAAATACATACGCCTTTTGCAGAGGGACCAGGTCTTTTTCTCTGTACAGATCAGAGACTTTTTCCAGGATATCGTCGAATCTTATCATTTGTGTTTATTTATAGGATTTCAGAAGCTCAATTTTCTCTTTCTTTATCAATCATTCTCCAGAATCCAGTTTACAGCATCCAGCAGGTTTTTTGCAACATAGGCGGGTTTGATTTTCATTTTATCAAGCTGAACTCTGGACTCCTTTCCAAAACCGGTCAGGACAAGAATGGAGTTGGCTTTGATATTTTTGCCAAATAAAATATCTTCTACTTTATCTCCTATCATATAGGATCTGGATAGATTGATATTAAATTTTCTAGCGGCCTTGAGAGCCATGCCGGGATGAGGCTTCCGGCATTGACAGTCTTTTTGATATTTGGGAATAGACGAATCAATGTAATGAGGACAGTAATACACTCCATCAAGGCGGGCGTTATTTTTGAGAAAAGATTTTTTCATTTTTTGATGGATCTCTTTGAGAGCATCCTCTTTAATGAGACCTCTTCCAACTCCTGATTGATTTGTGATGACAATGGCTAAAAATCCTGCCTTGTTAATTTTTCTCACAGCTTCGTAGCTGTATGGATAAATTTTGATTTGTTTATAGGAATTTGGATATCCCACATCCTTATTGATATTGCCGTCTCTGTCTAAAAAAACCGTCCTTTTTTTCATGACATGAACTTTTCACATTCTGAGGCCACTTCTTCGGGTGTTATTTTAAGCATACATTGGTGTTCATAAGGGCATTCTCTATAGGAGCAGGGCCAGCAAGGGGCCTCTTTTTTTATCACTTTATAAGGTTGATGGAACGGACGGGTGACAGCCGGAATGGTAGGGCCGAACAAGGCAACCACAGGTATACCTAGAGCGTTTGAAAGGTGCATAGGGCCTGAATCATTGGAAATAACCACGTCTGCCAGGCTTATCACCCCAGCCAGCATTCTTAAAGAGGTCTTTCCAGCGAGATTTATTGGTTTTTTCTCCAGTTGAGCTGAGATAGATTTAGCGAGGTTGGCTTCTGCTTTAGATCCAA